>NZ_JBBAKG010000010.1:0-101289 GCF_040403615.1 Haliscomenobacter sp.
ATTCTGGGCGATCAAACGGGAGGTGGTGGCGGAGCGCCCTATTCTGGCCAATTGCGCAATGGCTGGAGTTATACCTTTTCGACAACCTTGCTCCTCAGCATCGACAACCAAGTCATTGAAAATGGCGTTGCACCCGACATCAAACTGGATTTGAACCCCGCCGATGAGGCTAAAGGGGTAGATACGGTTTTGGAGCGAGCGATAGCGTTGCTGAAATGACGGTTGATTGAGCAGTTGGAACGGAGTTGAAGTAGAAGATGCGGCACTTCGGCTTCGCTCAGTGAGCGCGCATCTTCTCTACTTCACCTCCGTTCCAACTGCTCAATCAACCTTGCCGTAATGTCTAAAAAGTCATTTTCGGTGATGATGCCCACCAGTTCTTCGTTTTGAACCACTGGTAAGCAGCCGATTTTTTTGTCGCGCATCAGTTTGATGGCATCCAGAATGAGCATGGAAGGGTGAACGGAAATGGGCTGCGCAATCATGATGTCTTGCACCTGAGGTGATTGTTTTTGTCCTAAATCGGTTTGCTGCGCCAAAAAGCGCAAGACCAAACGCGAAGTAATCAATCCGCACAGATGCCCCTTGGCATCTTCGACGGGCATGTAGCGGATGCGCCGCCAATCCATCAATTTGGCCACCAGGTGGATCAAATCGTCTTTTTGCACCGTAAACAAGTCGGTGGTCATGTATTCTTCCACCTTGAGGCTGCGGGCAGGATAACTCGGCAAATCCCCTAAGCCAGGTGATGTCCATTCGTGCACAGGAATATTTTGTTTTTGGCGGTTGTGAATTGCGGCAGTAAGGGTAACGAGCGCTTCGTCTTCCCGAGATTTTCGGCGCAGGTGGGAATACCCATTCAGTTGCCAAATCGCCCCATTGGTATGTCGTTTTACCCGCTCTTCAGCGATGCCCAGGTAATGGTCAATGTCGCCAGTGGCTACTTTTCGCTCCTGTAAACCCAATCGAGCTAGCGGGATGAGCTCCTGCAACAACAAATCGCGGGCATTGATTTTTTTTCCATCAAACCAGGTAAACTTGGATTCCAGCCCAAAAGCGGCTGCTTTTTCAAAGTTGCTGCGGGTATCTTCCCAGCTCATTTTTGAGCGTACATCCGCATAACTGAGTTGGCAGCCAATCATGGCACCTGTCCAAAATGCGGTATTGGCCATTTGATCCACTACGCTTGGCCCTGCGGGCAAAATCCGATTTTCGATGCGCAAATGAGGTTTGCCATTGGGACTGATGCCGTAATAGGGGCGATTCCAACGGTAAATCGATGAATTGTGCAAACGCAAGGCCAACAGTTTCGGGGTTTTGCCATTGCGGATCATTTCTCCTGCGTCTTCCTCGATATCCCGCGCGATGAGGGTTCGAAAACGCGCCAGGTCTTCCCGGTAAATATCCAGAATGGAATGTTCTACCCAGTTGTTCCCAAAATTGACCCGAGTGCTGCGCTCTCGCAAATGATCATGGGTAGTCCGCACATCCAAGGCTTGCTGAAAGAGGGCAATTCTACTTTCATGCCACAACCTGCGGCCAAAAACAATGGGAGAATTGGCCCCCAGCGCCAGGGTTGGGCCAGATAAGGCCAGGGAAAAGTTGTAGGATTGGGCATACGTTTCGGGGTTCACTTGCAAGTGAATCTGAAAACTGGTGTTACAGGCTTCCAGCAAAGGGGTGTCGTGTCTAACTTGTAATTCATCAATGCCCCTCAATTTGAACTCAAAAGCTTGTCCATTGCGTTGAGCCGTCATCGCATCGATGAGCAGGTTGTAGCGCTCACGGGGTGTCAGGTTGTGCCGTTCCAGGTCGTATTTGCGGATGGTGGGAAGAATGCCCGTCAAGATCAAATCGGCTCCCAGCCCCCCAATATGCTCCCGAATGTACTGAAGCCGCTGGTGGATTTCCTGTTCCATCAAATTGAAGCAGTTGCCTGTAAAATCCTGGGGATTGAGGTTGACTTCCAGGTTGAAGCGCGCCAACTCGTAATCCAGCCAAGGGCAATCTTTCATCAATTCCAGCACTTCAACGGCCAGCGGCAGTGGTTTGAAGGTTTTTGCATCCACCAGGCACATCTCTTGTTCGGCGCCAATGCGGGACACCCCCGTTTCAAACCACTGGTGGTTGAGCATGTATTCTACGGCTTCGATGTCGGTGAGCAAGGCACGCATAAAAGTCAGCATCGGTGGAGACTCAGCTATTGAAGCCATCTTGGTTGATTGTTTGGCACAAAATAAGGATTGTTGTTATTCGTCGTTGCTGTAAAAATTTAAAAGCCCAATCCGCGTTTGAAGTTTTACCAAGACAACCATCCAAGATGCGCAGAATATTTCCGATTTTTTTGTTGTTGATCCTTTTCACCACGTGCAAAAAGGACAAACGCGAGCGGCTGTTTGAGATCCAGATTCCCAACATCACTTTTGATATTCCTGCTGGATTGAGTGGGGTGCTGCCCAGAGTGTTTGAATTAGACAACCTGACCACTGGCACCATTGCCCTAGCCAAAAATGCCAACGTCGATACCGCCCTGATCACCGAAATTCGCCCGGTTGCGGCAACTTTGAGTTCTATTCAGGGCAATGGCGATTATTCTTTTTTGCGCGAAGTTGCGATTCGGGTATGCCGCAGCAAGTCGCAGCAATGCTTTTCCACCGATGAAGCTTTCAATATCGTGTACAACGACGACCGCCGGATAGGGTCGCGCATCAACCTGAATCCGTCTTTGCCCAACTTGCGCAGAACCTTGATTCGCGACCGATTCAAATTGGAAATTCTTTTTTATGTGAAGTCTGGTGCCGTTTCGCCTACTGCCATTTCGACGCGTTTGGATATGGTGTTTGAAGCTGTGAAGTAGCCAGCAATTATGCTTTCCAGAATCGGGCAAAAACGCCTAATGGCAATTTTCGTCCCGCCTGATCAGGAATATACAATTCGCCATTTTCGATGTCTTTGGCAAAAGGGAAGTATTGTTTGGCCAGATTTTCGGCGATGAGCGCCGAAAAGCCCATGGAGTAAAGATTCAGAATCAATACGTGATGCTCGGGATCCAGGATTTGGCCACACAATTCCATCAATTCTGGCAAATGCTTTTCCAACAGCCACTTCTCCCCTTCCGGGCCACGGCCATAAGCTGGCGGATCCAGGATGATTCCCTGGTATTTGCGGCCGCGTTTGGCCTCCTTGCGCACAAACTTGAGGGCATCTTCCACCGTCCAGCGGATGTTGTCCAACTGGCTGGCTTCCATGTTTTGGCGGGCCCAACTGACCACTGGTTTTACTGAATCTACATGCACCACATCTGCTCCGGCCGCTTTGGCCGCCAAAGATGCTCCCCCGGTGTAAGCAAACAGGTTGAGTACCAGCGGTTGATCCAGGCTCATTTTTTGCAGTCCATGGAAGAGGTAGTTCCAGTTTTCGGCTTGCTCCGGAAAAATCCCCACGTGCTTGAAGGAAGTGAGTCCAAGGCGAAAATTGAGGTGCATGCCCTCAAAATCGTAGCGAATGTACCACTGATCGGGCATACCGGGCTTGAGTTCCCAATTGCCATCTTCGGCAGTGGTGGCGGCGCCGGTTTTTCGATTGAAGGTGGCATGTGCTTTTTTCGCCCATTCCGCTTCGCTCAATGCTGGCGACCAAATGGCCTGAGGTTCGGGACGCGACAAAATAAATTGCCCAAACCGTTCCAGTTTTTTGAAATTGCCGCTGTCGATCAGCGCGTAGTCCTCAAAAGAGGGAAGTGGTAATGCCAGCATAGTCGCTAATGCCTCAAAATAAATCGAGTGTCCGGTATGCAAAGTGCATGATTTTATGCAGTTTTGACACTTGATTTAAGGAGGTGTAAGTATTTTAGATATGTCAGCGACAAAGATAATCAGCAGTCTGCAAAATCCACTGATTAAAAACATTGGAATCTTGCTGGATAAGGCACGCGAACGGCGCAAGCAGGGTTTGCTGGTGGCCGAAGGCCTCATTGAGGTTGGCATGGCCTTGGGGGCGGGGTATGGCATCGAGCACCTGCTTTACGATCCCAACCTTACTTCAGAGGCCGATCTTCAGGCATTGCTGCAATACCAGCCTACGGCCACGTCCAAACTGATAGAAGTAAGCAACCCCGTCATGGAAAAAATTGCTTACCGTGCCAATGTGCCCAATGTAGTGGCCGTCTTGCAAATACCCGATCGTCCCCTGGCTGATTTTAAAACCGACCCAAAGCCCCTCATTCTGGTACTCGAAACCGTAGAAAAGCCTGGCAATCTTGGTGCAATCTTGCGCACCGCTGATGCAGCAGGGGTTAATGCGGTACTGCTCTGCGACCCCCAAACCGATTGGTACAACCCCAACGTGATTCGCGCCAGTTTGGGCGCTGTATTTACAGTGCCTACGTTTACAGCCACGGCAAGTGAGGCGCTAGAATGGTTGAAGGAACAACACATTACCATTTTTGCCACGCATTTAGAGGCCAGTTTTCCCTATTTTGAATGCGATTTTAGCGCGGCGGTGGCGTTTGTAATGGGCACGGAAGCCGATGGCATTTCTGAATTTTGGGTAAATGCCGCCCAAAAACGCGTCATCATCCCAATGTACGGGCGTGTAGATTCCATGAATGTTTCGGTTTCAACGGCTATTTTGTTATTTGAAGCTTTGAGACAAAGAAAAATGTAGCTATTTATACTATATTTCGTCATAATGAAAAACGCTTGCTGTAGACTTGAAATACAGTCCTTGAGAAATTTTTTATTTTGAAAAGAAAACAGAAAGCCAAACAAGCTTTTTTTAGCTACGTGAGCGTTTATATTGATCACAAGCGACTTAAATGAGCATGAAAAATTCAGCCCTTTTTTTTGTAAAATTTATGATACTCTGCTTTTTGGTTGGTTCAAACGGCATTTTTGCCCAATCAGAAACGCCCTTACCTGCAACTCCGGGTAAAGCAGATACCGATGGCCCACATATCTTTTACCGCAAAAACAAAATCTTCATCAAGCAAGTGCGGATGGAAGATACCGTTGCAGTTGCTCAAATTGACTCCCTGGATACCAAACATCGGGAAGACCTCAAAGTAGAATGTCACTTTACCAAGCATCCTGAATGGAATTTCAGCACCAAGCTGAAGGGCAAGCTGAAAAATGAAAATACAGAATACCCCAAAGTGGATAAACTCATTGCCATCTCCGATATCGAAGGCAATTTTGAAGCTTTTCGGCGTTTTTTGACTTCCCAAAAAGTGATAGACGAACAATACAACTGGATTTTTGGCAAGGGGCACCTGGTTCTGGTGGGCGATTTTGTAGACCGGGGACAGAATGTCACCGAATGCTTGTGGCTCATTTATAACCTGGAAGAAAAAGCCAAAGCGGCGGGCGGCTACGTCCATTTGATTTTGGGCAACCACGAAATCCTGAACATGTCAAACGATTTCCGATATGTGCAAAGCAAGTACATGCGCAATGCGGATTTGATCAAGGAACCTTATGGCAATTGGTACAAACCCTCCTCAGAATTGGGGCGCTGGTTGGGTACCAAAAATACTGTGGAAAAAATTGGCGATCTAATTTTTGTACATGGCGGACTTGCCCCCGACCTCAACGGCCTTGACAAATCACTGACCGATATCAACGCCATGATGCGCCCATTTTATTTCATCAAGGAAGATGTATTCCGCATCAACGATGAGGTACTCCAGTTTTTGTACGATGCCAACGGCCCATTGTGGTACCGCGACTACGTGCTGGCAAAGGCAGTAGAATCTGACATCGATGATACCTTGAGAAAATTCAACGCCAAAAGAATCGTGATCGGCCATACTTTGGTCAACGCCGTGCGAATGATCTATGGCGGGAGAGTGATTGCCATCGATACCCGACACAATGATCCTTATTCTACGGCTTTGCTGGTTGAAGAAGGGAAGTTTTTTCGCATTGACCAGAATGGAAAAAGAGGCGCGATGTAAAGAATGATGGGGTTTATAAATCAGAAACCACCAATGCATTGATTTGCGTTGGTGGTTTTTTTATTAAGTATGACGCAAAAAATCAGGAGTTAATTTTTCTGCTTAATTAAACTACAAAAATAGTTTGTAAACTAAAAAAATAGTTATAGCTTTGTAAAACAAACATCCAATACGATGAAGCGACTTACCCGCAAAGAAGAAGAACTGATGCAAGCGATTTGGAAACTGGAACACGCTTTTGTCAAAGACGTGATCGAGCTGCTTCCTCACCCCAAACCGCACTACAACACGGTATCGACCGTGATCCGTAAACTGGAAAGCCAGAGCTATCTGGCGCACGAAGACTTTGGAGGCACCCATCGCTATTATCCCAAGATCAGCAAGGAAACCTACCAAAAGCAATTTTTGGGCGATTCGATGGCGGCATACTTCGACAACTCCTACAAGAATATGGTGGCATTTTTTGCCCGTGAGAAAAAAATTACTCCGGAAGAACTGAAAGATATCTTAAAGGCCATAGAACGCGGAGAAGAATAGACATTACCAACACCCCATATTGTAAAATACATGTCAGCTCACTTTCCACTCTACTTATTGGAATCTGCAGGGCTACTCCTGGGCGGTACCCTGGTTTATTGGTTGTTGTTTTGGCGCAGCACTTTTCTCAACTGGAATCGAGCGCTACTCTTGAGCATTCTGCTTGGATCCATTGCTTTGCCGCTGATCCACTTGCCAGCAGAGTGGACGGTATGGCAAAAGCCTGTTTCACTTGCGCCAACCACCCAAACCAGCACCGCATCAACGGACACAGATCTGCCAGATAACATTGCCGTTTTTGAGGAAAACCCAATGACTCAGGGAGTGACCACCCCGAAAGTGGCACCTACCCCTACCCCAATCAACTACAGACAAGTGTTATTGTGCATTTACCTACTCGGCGTGGGGTTGATGAGTGTTCGGATGTTGTTGCAAGTACTATCGTTGTTGAAATTATACCGCAAAGCGCGCATTGAGCAAAGGGATGGCTACCAACTGGCCATTTGCCACACGAAGCTGTCTCCTTTTGCTTTTGGATCGGTCATTTTTGTCCCACAATCCTGGTTTGACCAGACAGAAAGCGAGTTGATCCTCACGCATGAACTGGCGCATGTTCGTCAAAAACATACTTTCGATATTTTACTCGCCGAATTGAATCTGGTTTGGCAATGGTTCAATCCTGCCGCCTGGATGTACCGCCGTTTGGTGGAGTGCAACCTCGAATACCTGGCTGATCGCAGCGTATTGCATCAGCATGGCAATAAAAAACGCTACCAGCTGAGCCTGCTCAACTGGGTGAATGCGGAGCCTTCAAACTCCCTTTCTACTTCCTTCAATTACTCACTCCTTAAAGAAAGAATCAAAATGATGAATCGAAAAAATTCGCCCAAGGCTTATGCTTTGAGGTATGCATTGATTGCATTTGTACTGCCTGGCCTGACCTTTTTTAATCGGCCATTGAAAGCCATCCAGAGCATCAATTCGGATGCGGGTCAATCACGAGTTGCTCTCGATGGCAAACAGAAAGTAGAACCGATCACGCTCAACAGCATTGCCAAAAGCAAGGCGATCAGTTCAATTAGCACGAATGCATCAGCAACGGAAACCTCAATAGCGCTGTCCAGACCAGAAGACACAAAACCAGTTGAAGACACCATCAAGCAATTCTACCTTGTTTTTGACCCCAACATGAGTGCAGCAGAATTGGAAAAGTTGAAAAATGAAAAGTTCCCACTGGGTAAAAAGATCGAATTCATCACTTCTGAAAACGGCAAACTCATTGGAGTAACCATGAACAATGAAAGTGGAGGAAAATGTACCTCTTCTTTTGAGGCCAGCGACGAATTACCAGTAGTGTTTAGTGCGGAAAAATATGGTTGTGGAAGTTTGAATTTTTCCACTTCTTTTCTGGACAAAATGATTTCGAACAATTGGCCGAAAGGCACCAAAATCATTACCGCAGGTTTACCTACAGATTTCAAAAAACTGGAGCCTTACCGCATAAAAGTTGGCGAAGTAGAAGCCAATATCCTCAAAGAAAAAATGAGTTCCTTAGCTGCAAATAATTGGATGGAAATTGGAACCCAAGGGAGTACTGGTTACCGCATTCCGGTTAAAAGCGAAATTTTTCAGGGGGTAAAGGAGCGCATCCAAACCTATATTGATGCCAAAAAGCCATTCACGGTGATTGTCAACGGCCATCCTTTCAAATCATCCTTACCGACAATCGATATTACCAAAATCACCAAAATGACCCTCTTTGAAGACGTGGTGATTTACTACTATGAGGGAACACTTACGCCCAAACGGCAAGACAAGGCGGGCCTCCGCTTGGAAATAGACACGGAATGAAACATCAGGTCTGAGTTGATCCCCAACTCAGACCTCCTTCTTCGGAATGATCGCTGATCCAATTTTTCGCAACATCCTCATCCGCAACGCCAGGGGCAATACATTGTTCAACAAGATCATAATCTGGTTGACTACTCCTGGAATGATGATGCGTTTGCCACGCAGCAGGCCATTGATCGCAATGGGGGCTACCTGGTGTGGAAACATCACGACCAGTTTGGCCTTGGGTCCGCTGCGCTGAATGCGTTTGAGGCCATCCTCGTTGGTAACTACCGGCCCAGGGCACAAGGTACTTACGCTGATGCTGGTATCGGCCAATTCTTCGCGCAAGGAGAGCGAAAATGCCGTCACAAAATGCTTGGTAGAAGTGTAGGCCGCTTTAAAAGGCATCGGCATCAAACCTTCCATGCTGCTGGTATTGAGGATATATGCTTGTTTTTGCTGCTTCAGGTGCGGTAAAAAATGATAGGTCAGTTCAAACGGCACCTGGTTGTTGAGGCGCAACATGGTTTGGTAAACGACCAACGGAACCCGTTCCATGATGTCGCCTTTTCCAAACCCCGCATTGTTGATGAGCATGTCTACGCTGTAGCCATTTTCCTGGCTCCAATTGTATACCTGCAAAGGTGCATCGGGGGCCGTCAGGTCAATGCCCAGAGGATGTACCTCCACCTGGTATTTTTGGGCAATTTCGGTAGCTGCGGTTTGCAACTCCGGCCCTTCCAATGCCACCATCAAAATATTGCGGCCCCTTTGGGCGCATTCTTCTGCCAACGCACGGCCAATGCCCATGCTGGCACCAGTAATGAGTGTGAATTTCTTTTCCATAGTTAACTCTTCCGCCCCAGCAGGCGCAGAACCAGTGGTTTTTCGATCCAAATAATGGCCACAAAATAAGCAAGGAGTATGACAAAATTGATGCTCAATATCACCATCAAGTTGTCTTTTGCCCAATAACGCACCACTTCGCTCAATCCATATGCCAGGATTGCGAGCAACAGATAAGCCACCATCCGCCCCAACGGATATTTGATGGGATGGTATATTTGACCCGCCCAATAGCTGGTAACGGTCATGAATACATAGCAAACCAGAGCCGTCCAGGCTGGTGCATAGTAACTGAAACCTTGTTTGATGAGCACCACATTCAGCACGATGGTGATCAGCGACCCGCCTAGCGCAATCCATCCGCCCACCGCAGTGCGATCCACAAGTTTGTACCAAATCGAAAAGGTGGTAAAAAGACCCAAAAACAAATTGGCCAATAGCAAAACCGGTACCGTCGCTAAACCCTCGCGGAAGCTTTTTCCCAAAAACAAACCCACCCAATCAATGTTCAGCATGATGCCCAGGAAAGCAACACAACTGACCAATGTAAAGGCTTGCGCTACCTGACCATACACTCTTTCCGAACCTTTTTCATTGGCATTGCGAAAAAAGAAAGGCTCCGCGGCGTAATTGAAGGCCTGGGTAAAAAGATTCATCATTACCGGGATTTTGGTGGCGGCTGAATAGACGCCCCCATCGGCCAGATTGGATTTCAGGTTGCCACTTCCCAGGTATTTCAATAAGGGCGTGCCGATCAGCTGATTGATCACTCCCGCCACGCCTGCAATGATCAACGGGAAGGAATAGCGCAACATTTGTCGGAGTAAAACCCAATCCAGCGGCATGCTGATGCGGAAATAACTGGGCAAGACCTGAAGCACATTCACGGCGCTGCCCACTACATTGGCCAGAAACACATCGGCCACCATATTGTCTTTGAAATGCAGAATTTGCAACCACTGCCAGGCCGGTTGTTGCTCCAGTACCGGACAGAAATACAGGTAAAAAAACACCAAAATCACATTGACGATCACGTTGGTCAACTTGATGCCCATGAAGCGCAAGGGCCGGTTGGCAAATCGCAGGCGTGCAAAAGGGATGGCGGTAAGGGTATCCAAGGCCAGGATCAAAATCAATGTGACGATGAATTCAGGATGATCGGGATACTGCTGAAAGTTGGCAATTGGCTGCACCAAAAAAAGGGCGATCGTGGTAAACAGCAGCGTAGAACCCAACAGAAATAAAGTGGCGGTAGAAAAAGCCCTAGGGGCATCCTCTGATTTTTGCGCGTAGCGAAAATAAGCAGTTTCCAGGCGGTAAGTCAGCAGGATATTGAACAGGGCTACATAAGAATACAAATCGCTAAAAATCCCGTAATCGGCTTTGCTGAGTATCCGAGTCAGAAACGGGGTGAGCAACACAAAATTGAGCAAGCGCGGCAAAATGCTACTCATGCCATATATTGCTGTTTCTCCAGCCAATTTCTTGATTAAACTCATGGTTTCGCGCGTATATGCTGGTTTAGTTCTCCCAGTTTTTTTTCTCCTGCTCAATGTGGTGCAACACTACCCTGACGCCGTATTTTTCCTTCAAATGCTTGGCTAGCGTGTCTGCGGCATAAACCGAACGGTGCTGCCCGCCAGTACAGCCAAAATTGACCGTCAGGTTGGTGAAGCTGCGTTCGATGTAGTCTTCTACTGCGGCATCGACAATTCGGCACACATTGTGGAGGTACTCGTCCATGGTGCTGTGCTGCTTCAGGAAATTGATGACCGATTCGTCTCTGCCCGTCAGTTTTTTGTACGGCTCGTACCGCCCAGGATTGTGAAGAAACCGACAATCAAAGACAAAGCCGCCACCGTTGCCGCTGTTGTCTTCAGGAATGCCACTGGCGTGGTACGAAAAACTGTTGATGCCCACAGTAAGCAAACTGGTACTGCTCTTGATTTTATTGAAAGGTTCGAATTTCTTGGAATCGAGAATGCGTTGCAGTGCTTCGCGCAGGTGGGGCAATTCGATGGGCAATTGCCAGTTTTCCAACAAGCCTTTGATGTTGCGCAAGGCGTGGGGAATGCTTTTCAAAAAATGCTCCTTGCGCTCAAACAAACCCCGGAAGCCATATGCCCCCAACACCTGGATGTTGCGAATCAACACGTAGCCGTTGTAATGCTCCACAAAAGTATCCGGGTTGATGGGCGTCAGTTCTCCCGCTACCTTTATATAGTGGTGTAGAATTTCCTGGCGGATGTCTGTTGGAATATTGGCCTTGGCCTGGTACAGCAACGACGCCAAATCATATTGCAAAGCGCCACGCCGTCCGCCCTGGTAATCGATAAAATAAGGCTCCCCGCTTTTGATCATGATGTTGCGCGACTGAAAATCGCGAAACATGAAGTATTGATCATCGGCAGTAAGGAGGTAATCTGCCAGCGCATGAAAGTCTTTTTCGAGGGCTTGCTCGTCAAAGCGCACTTTGGTGAGCATCAGGAAATGGTACTTGAAGTAATTCAGGTCCCAAAACATTGATTCCTTGTCGAATGAAGGTTTGGGGTAGCTGTGCGTATAATCCAGATCCTTGCCCCCAATGATTTGCAGCCGCGCCAGTTGCTCCACTACCCGCTTGTAAATCTGGGCGAGGTAATCCGGAAAATAATCATCCGTTTGTAGCAAAAAGCTGTACAAAGTTGTAGAACCCAAATCTTCCTGCAAATATACCTTGGCATTTAAATCGGCCATATAAACTTCAGGAACAGGCAGCGATTTGCCGTGAAAATGGCGACTGTACTCCAAAAAAGCCTTGCTTTCTTTATCGTTGGGGCTGTAGGTGCCAATCGCAGCACGTTCGAGGCCTTGTAAACGGTAATAGATGCGTTCGGAGCCTGAGGGAGCCAAAGGCAGTATCAAAGTTGGGCTTTCTCCAGCCCAGTTTTCGTACAATTCTGCTAGTGCAGCTTCTATTTTTTGTGGCGTCATTCCAATGCGTTTCACAACATTTGCCGCAAAGCTAAAAAAAATACGCTGATTTTCGATGCTTCTTCCCTGCTAGTCCTACCTGATGTGCGGTAGTTGTTAAAAAAATACATTAAATATTTATTTAAACTTGATTATTTTAGAAATAGATTTTATCTTTGTAGCATATCAAGTAATCATATTGAATTCGTAATCACTTAGAGTATTATTGAACAAGAATTTATCGGGAAGCAACACTCCGAATCTAATCACTACGCTTTTTTCACACCTGTTTTAATTTCCCAATTTTCTTTCGATTCAATTGTATTTCGAACTTTTCAAGAGCTTATTCTATCTACATTCTATTTCTGATGCTTGAGGTTTGTCAAGGTTTTTGACAAGCCAATACTTGTTTATCCCCCCTTAGCATTCAGATCAGCATTATTTATTCAGGCTATTACATTTTTAAATTGGAATTGCATCAACTGGAAAATCACCAGTCTTTGATGCAAGTAGACTTGCTTTTGCAATTCTCAATCGCTTTTATTTTCAAGGGCATTTGGTATAGATTAAACCCTATATCAACCTGGCAGCGCTATGCCCTTTGACAATATTCATTTTTGGCATCAACAAATTTAAATTATAAAACCATGAAGAAACTATTAATTGCCATTTTGTGTATGGTGGCACTTGGTGTTGTAAAACCCTTGCAAGCCCAAATCACAAAAGACTATGAGTCTTTGTTTAAAAGTCTGAGTAAGTCTGAAAAAGTTCAACTTCTTGCCGACTTAAGGGGCATCATCGAGGGTGTTCAAAAAGGCGATGAGCTACAAATTGACCTTTTTGAAGACTTAAAGGCAGGAATCCCTACTGCCAATCCAACTGCAGGTATCGACTCTATTTTGCAGGTCTGGAAAGCTGGTCGTTCTATCCTTGAGGGTTTCTTGACTGATGTTCCTGCTAATGACGCAGAGACCATTAAGAAAGGATTGGATCGGGTAGATGCTGGCTGGGTTGATAATTTGACGACCTTGCAATCCGGGTTTGACAAATACCGTGACAGTTTGAAGGTTGACAAAGCTGCATTGGCTGAAGCAGAAGCAAGTTACAGTGCGTCATCGACTGAAGCCATTGATGCACTATCTGTTCTGTATCAAAACTATGTAGATGTATTATTGAAAACATCCAACAATTCCAATGAACGGTCTTTTGGTCAAGTTGCCAATTCTCTCTTAAATGATTTTGGCGCCCTTGAAGTAGGTGCAGGTTTTCAATCTTTGTTCGCCACTTATTATGACGAAGCTCCTGATAGTACCACTGCAACTCTGATCAGAGTAGGAACCGCTCCCAACTACAACAAGCTTTGGGGAGCAGAATGGGAGGCTTGGGCTTCTTTTAAAATGAACGGAACCAACCCTAATGGTGGTGAAAACGGAGGCAGCAGCCGAACCGGATTTCAATCCCTGTTAGCTGGGGGTAGTGTTTCATTTCAGTATCGTCCAGAAATACCGTTTACGAATGGTGTAATGCGCTTGATCACAGGTGTCGGTACGTCTGTACAAGCCTATATGCCTGCACGCATCAACCAAAACAAGCCACAGTCCTTGAACAATAAGGGCAAAACTACAGGTATTGGCCCAGACGTAAGATTGGGTTTTGCAGTGACTACGTCTAAGGTGAATTTCTATGGTTATTCCAGTGTAAGTAAAGGCTTCGTAGCTCGCTGTCCTGATTTTACATACAATGGTTTTCAGACTGTTACAGGGATTCAATGGCAATCATTGCACTTGCGGCTTTTGCACGGATCATCAAGTTGGGCTGAAAACCAAGACCGTACCGCCAAGTACAATGAAGTTTCTTTTAATGTACGTATAAAATAGTACGTTTACAATTGAATAGACATACACAAAAAGGGGTTGAAGAAAATGTTTCTTCAACCCTTTTTTTTATTTGAGTTTCAATCGTCTTTTGATGCTTTTCCAACTCCAGCGGCGGCGAGGGGTCTCTTTGTCAAAATACTCGCTCCCGTACCCATAGCCATAACCTTGACCATAAGATGAACTGTAACCGTAACCGTAGCCATAACCATAGCCAGCCCTGGCTTTAAGTCCGTTGAGTACTACTCCTACTTGCGGCAATTTTTTATTGCTGTAAATATCCTGAATCATGCGCAAGAAAGGGGTACGGCTCATACCAAATCGCGTAACGATAATGGTTTGATCAATATGCTGATTGAGCAGCAGGGCATCGGTTACCAAACCAATTGGAGCGGTATCCACGATGATGTATTCATAGCGCTTGCGGAGCTCGATAAACAATTGACGGGTGGTATCACTCATCAACAACTCGGCGGGGTTAGGTGGAATCGGCCCACAATCCAGGTAATCGACCATCGGATTGTCTGGCAAAGGTTTGATGATTTCGTCAAGCGTAGCCTGACCCACCAGGTAGTTGGTTACCCCCGTTTCTGATTGTACCCCGGTGAGGTAACGACTGAGCTTTGGCTTGCGGATGTCCAAACCAAGCAAAAGGGTTTTTTGCCCCGAAAGAGAAATACTAATGCCTAGATTGATGGTGATAAAACTTTTGCCTTCTCCACTTACACTGGAACTCACCAAAATGACTTTCTTGGATTCTCCCTTGGCCAAATATTGCAAATTGGTACGCAGCATCCGAAACATCTCTGCTATTGCCGAGCGACTACTTTGGCTGACTACGATGGATTTTCCAGCAGATGATTGCATAATACCCCCCAAAAACGGTGCATTGGTATGCCGTTTGATATCCGATTCATCGTACACCCGATTGTTGAAATAGTCGAACATAAAAGCGATGATGCCTGGAATCAAGAATCCCATAAACAAATACAGGGTATAAGTACGGCGGCTATCGGGAGAAACCAGCCCCAATCCAACTGGAGGATTGAGTGTGCGCGTATTGGACACTTGAGCGGCTACACTCAACGCGGTTTCTTCTCTTTTTTGCAATAAAAACAGGAAGAGTTGCTCTTTGATCTGTTGTTGTCGAAGTATTTGCAGCAATTCCCTTTCGTAAGTTGGAATGGCATTGATTTTTCGCTGAATGGGTGCCAATCGCTGGGCTACCCGGTTACGGCGCTCGTTGAGTTCGCGCCGGATCACGACAAAATTGTCCAACATGGGCGCACGCAATTCTTCCAATTTTTTATCCAGTGCTTTTACCGCAGGATTGGAAGCACTGGCCGTCACAATCAGTGAGCTCCGTTCCTGAAGTAACTCATTGTAAGCTTTGATGGTTTCCGAGGCTGCGCTATTGGCCAGCAACTCCGAACTGAGCGGCAACGCTCGATAGCGTCCGGCAGGGTCATTGACTTGCTTCTCTATGGCATTGAGCATGCTGAGTCGCAGGTCTAGTTCCATCATTTGTTCATCGGCAGATGAGACCTTGGTCAAGTATTCACTCGCTTTGCTTTCAATGGCTACGGGCAAATCCCTGCTGCGTTTATACCCTTCTACATCTTTTTCTACACTATAGAGCTCTTTGGTGATAAACCCTAATCGTTCATCAATGAATTGGAGCGTTTTGCGACCCGACTCGTTTTTGATTTCAATTTGACTGTGGTCAAATTCAGACACCAGCGTTTTAAACAAGTCGATGCATTTTTCAGCAACCGGGTCGCGCATACTCAGGTTGAGCACATTTGAGCCAGGTACAGGCTGAATAACCAATTTGTTGGCATAATCAGCAGCAGTGGTCTCTGGGTAACTGATCCGAATCAAAAATTCGGTACCGGGAAGCGTACTGGATCGGCGTTGCAATACATACTGGATTTGGTTGAGTACAAAAGGTGTATCGTAATGACAAGTCAGGGTGTCATTTTCACCTTTTACCAAAATGAAATCATAGTCATTGAGGGTTCTTAGTCGAATCGAAGAGCCATAAGAGAGCACCCTGGGAGCGGCATCTACCAAAACCACTGGACAATTTGGACTGTACATTTCACTGGTTTTGACCCGTCCTACCGTAAAGTAAGTGACGTTGAGGTGCAGAGAATCTACCACCCGACGCATCAGGGTAGTCGATTTGAGCACCTGGATCTGGTCGTCTACATTTGACTCTTGTTCCAGTCCCAGTTTTTCCGTGATGATCTCTTCTGAGATACTGCTTTTGGCGTTGTCTTCCAGCAAGATGCTTCCACCTACCTGATAAATATTGGTTGCGTAGCGCAAATTCAGCCAGGCGATGCCATAACCGATCATAAGTCCCAACAACAACCAGTACCAATTGCGTAGAAAAAGGAAGAAAAAATACTTGAGATCCAGCTCTTTATTTCCACTTGGAGTAGAGAGAGAACCATCATTGTTAAAGGGTGCAGATTGTAAAGTGTCCATGGTCAAAAATACGAAAGGTTTACTAATTGAGGTTCAGTATTTACAGTCAATACAGGAAGTATGTGTTGCTTTACCAACACCATAGCACGGCCAATGGCCTGATCCATATCGTAGTAACAATATTCACCTAGTCGCCCACAAATCAACAAGTTGGGAATTTGTTGGGCTCGTTTTTGATATTGTTTAAAAAGTTTCTGGTTTTGGGAATCAGGAAAAGGATATTCGTAATGATCAATATCCTGAGGACTAAATGGGGTTTCACGAGTGATTACGGTTCCCTGGATTTGCTGCTGTGCTGCAGTTGGCATCAGGTGCTTCCACTCCAGGGTTCGGATGTGTTGTCCGGTGTCAAAACTCGGGTTATTCACTTGTCCGCAGGGTTGATACCAGCTTGTTTCGGGTAAAAATTCATGCACCCGTTGCTGGCCACGGTACTGCAAACGCCCCAGGTCAAATCCAAAATAAGCATCGATAGGCCCCGTGAAAACCGTAATCGATGCCTTGCCCAATGCATCAGCATGCTCCAGATAATCCACGCCAAGATGCACCTCTATCCCTTCCAGCATCTTGAGCATCCAGGCGGCATATCCATCTTCAGGCAATCCTTGCCAGCGGTGGCGAGGGGTCAAATGTGGGTCATCATCGTGGTGCACTTCAAAACGTTTGGCCAGTGCTGCATCAAGCTGATCAGGCCGTATCCCCCACTGCTTGTGGGTATAGGGTTTAACAAATTTTTCGTACACCGCTGCCGGCATCATGCGCAAGGCCGCAGCCTCAAAAGTATCGCCGGAAGTGTTTAATCCTTTTGACTTCGGATTAGACATTGGCCAAAGTCCATTTCTGCGAAGGTACTCACCAGAGACAGGCCAATTTTCGAATTGGCCATCTACCCATGATTTCACAATCGCTTCGTGCCGATAAAAACGGCCAAAACGCTGCACAAAATCCCAGATGAGCGGGGAACTTGTACGAAAATAATGAGGCCCGTAGGTATGCACCCGAATGCCGCTTTCGTGCATAAAATCGTGCACATTGCCCCCTACGTGTTCGCGTCGCTCAAATACTTTTACAGGCAAGCCTTGGTCTGCCAGCAACCGGGCCATCGTAGCTCCGGTCAGTCCTGAACCGACAATGTGGATGGGTAGCATCAATTTTTAAAGATGGCGATGAGCAACGTGATCAATGACAATCCTGCTGATCCAAAAGAAAAAATTCGGCTTGTCTGATCGGTAATTCCTCCAACCTTTGCTTTGGTTGGTTTGACGTAGATGAAATCATTTTGCTCAAGGTAAAAAAAGGACGATGCAAAGATGGTTGGATCTTGCAAATTCATCTCGACGTATTGACGCTGCCCATCTTTTTCGCGTACCAATAAGATGTTTGTCCTATCTGCATATGGCGTTAAATCACCAGCCATGCCAATGGCCTCAAGTACGGTGACTCTTTTGTTCGAAAGTCGGACTAGCCCCGGGTGCATTACTTCTCCCAAAATGGTGATCTTCAGGTTGAGAAAACGCATACTGACCACGGCGTCAGATACATAGGGACGCACCCGATTGAGCAAGGTATCTCGAGCAACGCCCAAGGTTAACCCACCTACCTTTACCCGGCCAATTACCGGAAAATCGATGTATCCATCCTTATCCACAAAATAGCCCGTAAACAATTCCAGCGTAGAAACGCCTGTTCCACTGGTACTCTGCTGCATCAGATTGTTTTGTTGGCCCGCTGCACCAGCTTGGGCATTGAATGCCAACAAGGCTTTGGGTTCAAAACTGGACAGGTTGATCTGAATCAAGTCTTCGGGTTGGATGTTCAAATCGATGGAGTTGACAATCGATTCAACTTTGTTGATCGGCAATGGGCCTTGATTGAAATTGACCAATTGCTTGTGCTGTACACAAGAAAAAGTCAAACAGATGAGGGTCAAGAAATACAAAATCCGCATGGGTAAACTTTTGAGCTGATGCAAACTTGCAACAAGTTAATTATTAGTATGACGCAAAAAATTACTTCCCGATTTTTTGAGGGGCTTTTGAATAGGAAGCTCACTTGAAATGAACCGTTCGACTTCCTATTCAAAACCCAAAATCGGGAAGTTAATTTTTCTGCGTTAGTGTGCTTTAATGTCAAGCAAAACCTCGGCAATACGTTCTGCGGCCTGGCCATCCCAAAATGGAGGGATGGTTCCTTTTTTGGCGCGCCCTTCTAATATCGCCATCATGTGCTCGTGCACGGTTTGGGGGTTGAGGTCTGCCAAAAGTGTATTTGTGCCTAATTCCACCGTAATGGGACGTTCGGTACTGCTTCGAAACGTAAGACAGGGGGTTTGCAAAAAAGTGGTTTCTTCCTGGATGCCCCCCGAATCCGTGATCACCATTGCCGCTCCTTCCATCAGGCGCAAAAACTCCAAATAGCCCAACGGCTCGGCGGTAATCAGGTTAGGGATGCGCTCAAAACGCGCCAGCAAGCCATGGGTTTCCATGTTTTTGAGTGTCCTCGGGTGCACAGGAAATACCACTTGCTTACACTGTACAGCATCCTCAATGATGCTCAAGATGGCCGATAAGCCTTCCTGAAAATCAACATTGGAGGGCCGGTGCATGGTCATCAGGATGTAGCTTTGATCTTCCACCGCTGGTTTTCCAGGCAAAACTTGGTCATAGGACAATTGCCTTGCCCGCGCCTGGTAATGTACCAAAGAATCTATCATACAGTTGCCGACGAAGAAAATACGCTCGTCGGGAACATTTTCCTTGGCCAAATTGATCATGCCACTCATTTCTGTCACGAAGAGGTAGTCAGAAATACTGTCGGTCAGGATGCGGTTGATTTCTTCGGGCATCCCACGATCGCCGCTACGTAAACCCGCTTCAACGTGTGCAACCGGAATATTCATTTTTACCGCAACCAACGCACAGGCAATGGTAGAATTGACGTCGCCAACAACCAAAACCAAGTCGGGTTTTTCTTTTTCCAACACCTCCTCAAAAGCCAGCATGATTTTCGCAGTCTGCTGGGTATGTGACCCTCCGCCAATACCCAGAAAATAATCGGGCTTGGGCATCTCCAACTGGGTAAAAAACACATCACTCATCTTGGCATCGTAATGCTGACCGGTGTGTACAATTTTTGATTCCAGCGCTGGGTGACGTTGGAAAGCCCGGTGCAAGGGTGCTACCTTCATGAAATTGGGCCGAGCGCCAACGATGTTGAGAATTTTCATGTGGATTATTCGTTAAAAAGGTCTTTGTTTTTGAATGAATACCGCTGCAACAAGCGCAAAATATCCTTGTGCTTGAGGGCATCTTCCAACGCTTTCAAATGCCGGATGTGGTGCATGTCGGTTCCCAAATAGCTTACCATCCCTGCTTCAACTAAAGTTTTGGCCCATTTTGCGATTGAATTGCCATAATATCCGGCCAGAGACAAGATATTCACCTGTAAATCACATCCTAAATCACAGATGCGTTCGATGTCTGATCTGCTGCCCATGTAATAACTGTATCGCTCGGGATGGGCCAAAATGGGATAATACCCCTTGATCCGCAACTGAAAAATGCGGTTTTCCAGGTCTGGCGGAGGCGCAAAAAAAGACAATTCGACCAAGATGCGTTTACCTGGCATAAAAAGAATATCGCCTTGTTCAAATAGCTCCGCTGTGTAACTGTCTATATTGTATTCCGCAGAAGCTTCCAGCCGAAAGTTTAATCCTTCACGCCGAATGGCTTCTTGCAACGTGATGCAGCCACTACTGATGATGGCACCATTGTTGGGGTAATAATCCCCCATTACATGCGGTGTAGTAATTGCACCCGAAAAGCCCAATTTGATTAGTCCACGCACCAGTTCAAGGCTTTCTTCCAACGTTTTGGCACCATCGTCAATCCCCGGAATGAGGTGCGAGTGCATATCCGTGTTCAATACGGAAAAATCCTGTGGAGGAATTTCATCCTTTTTTTGTGTGCGGGAGAATAAATTACCAAACATAGACTTAAACTTGATAGTAAACCCGGTACCAATCAATAAAGCGTTGAATTCCTGTATGTACGGTAGTAGCTGGTTTGTATCCAGTATCTGCCTCCAGCTCACTCACGTCAGCAAAAGTAGCAGCCACATCCCCAGGTTGCATGGGCAACAATTCTTTGATGGCGGTTTTGCCCAATGCCTGTTCAATGGCCTCAATAAATTCGGCCAACTGAATGGGTTGGTTGTTGCCAATATTGTATATCCGATAAGGTGCACTTGAATGCGCCGGATCAACCACCGCTGGATTCCAATTCGGATTGGGGCTTGGCACGCGATCCGCTACCCGAATGATGCCTTCAACAATGTCATCTACGTAAGTGAAATCACGGATCATCTTGCCTTCATTGAAAACCTTGATCGGCTCACCTGCCAGGATGGCTTTGGTAAATAAAAACAAAGCCATATCCGGACGCCCCCAAGGGCCGTAAACGGTAAAAAAGCGCAAGCCGGTGGTGGGTAAACCAAACAAATGGCTGTAGGTATGCGCCATCAATTCGTTGCTCTTTTTACTGGCTGCATACAAAGATACCGGATGGTCTACATTGTCTGCGGTAGAAAAGGGCATTGCGGAATTGAGACCATACACGCTGGAGCTACTTGCGTATACCAGATGCTTGACGTCCTGATAGCGGCAGCATTCCAGAATATTGACAAAGCCAATAATGTTGCTGTTGATGTAGGCATGCGGATGGGTCAGGCTGTATCGAACGCCCGCTTGGGCGGCCAGATTGACTACCACATCGAAGGCTTGTTCTTTAAACAATTTTTCCAATCCAGCCTGATCTTCCAATTGCAATTGAATAAAGGAAAAATTGGGTTGATTGCCGGTACAAAGCTGCCCCTTTTCAATGGTATTGCGGGCAATCCCCAACTGTGCCAGGCGCGCATATTTCAACTCTACATCGTAATAGTCATTCAGGCTGTCTAGCCCAATCACAAAATCTCCTCGTTCGAGCAACTTTGTTGACAAGTGAAAGCCAATAAATCCTGCAGCTCCGGTAACCAGTATGCGTTTCATCTTTGAGTATAAAATCTTTATGATCAGTGAATTTTGTGAAAGTAAATATTTTCTTCAAAATCACCATTTGATTCAATCGTTTGTTTATGCAGCACCCCGTTTGTTGGACAATGGCCGCAATATTTCAGGGGCCATCTGCATGCGGAGGGAATACCCCAGGTTTTCTAGTTCAACAACGAAGTTTTTGGGGCCTAATCCTTGCAATAACCTACCGCGCATGCCAAACAAACTTCCGCTGATGATTTCAACCTCTTCACCAATTTTCAATACCCCTTGATCGACTTCTACATTGGGAATTTCACCAGTGATCCGCCGCAATATTTCAATCTCCTTTTCTGGAATGGCGATCAATTCCCTGGCGGTTTTTAAAAACTGAACTACATCTGGTACTTCGAGAACTGGAACGTATTGTTCCTTGATGATTTGTACAAAAACGTAACAATTGATCAGCGGGATCTCCAATTTTTTGATCTTGCGTGTGTACAAACGCGTCACCTTCTGCAAAGGCAAATAGCATTGAATGCCTTTGTCCTGCAAGTACTTGCTCACCAATTTTTCCCTTTTATACCTGGTGCAAACCGCAAACCAGCGAGGTTCTGAAGCGTGAAGCATAGTGTCAGTTTTTACTGCTTAGTGTTCTTACCGTTTTTTTTATAAGAATGAGAGGAAGGAACCACTCTACTCATCTCACATCAATCTGGTCATGGATATTTCTCAATATTGCTCCTAAACTTATAATCTCCAATAGGCAATTTTACGCTCGATAGCTTCTGCGCGGGTATAAATTCCCTTCAGGTCAAGAAGCAAGGGTTTTCCATTCATCAATGCACGCAGTGATTCGAGATTCATCGCTGCAAATTGTTTGTGTGCTACCGCAACAATCACGGCATCGTAGTTGTCTTCGGGTGCGTCGTACAAAGTCAGGTTGTATTCGTGTGCAACTTCGACAGCAGATGCGTAGGGATCAACCAAGTGCACTGCAATAGAGTATTGTTGAAGTTCGCGTACCAAATCCGCCACTTTTGAGTTGCGGATATCCGCCACATTTTCTTTAAAAGTAATGCCTAGTACGAGTACCCGGCACTGTCCGGGGTTTTTGCCATGCTGAATCAGCATTTGTACCAGTCGTTTGGCTATGTAAGCGGGCATTTCATCATTGATTTTGCGCCCGCTGGTGATCACATGGGGCGTATACCCCATTTCTTTCGATTTGTGCAGCAGGTAATAGGGATCAACGCCAATGCAATGCCCTCCTACCAAACCCGGGAAAAACTTCAGAAAATTCCACTTGGTTCCTGCTGCCTCCAGTACTTCCTGGGTATCGATGCCCATCCGGTCAAAGATGACCGAAAGCTCATTCATGAAGGCGATGTTTAAATCCCGTTGGGTATTTTCAATCACTTTAGCGGCCTCGGCCACTTTAATGGAGCTGGCCTGGTACACGCCAGCCTGGATAACTGCGCCATAAATTTGAGCCACCAAAGCACTTGCCTCCGCATCGCTACCGGATACAACCTTGAGGATTTTTTCAACGGTATGTTCTTTATCTCCCGGATTGATTCGTTCGGGTGAATACCCTACCTTGAAATCAAGTCCGAATTTCAAACCAGACTCGCGCTCCAAAATCGGTACACAGTCCTCTTCGGTACAACCAGGATACACGGTTGATTCAAACACCACATAATCGCCTTTTTTCAATTGCTGGCCCACTGTTTTAGAAGCTTTGAGCAAAGGCGTCAAATCGGGATTGTTGTGCTCATCGATCGGGGTCGGTACTGCTACAATATGAAAATGCGCTAGTTGCAAATCTTCAGCCTGATGGGTGAAGGTGATGTCAGCACCTTCAAAAGCTGATGCGTTCAATTCTTGTGAAGGATCTATACTTTGCTGCATCTGTGCAACCCTTGCGGCATTGATGTCGAAACCGATCACGCGAAATTTCTTGGCCAAAACCAGAGCCAGAGGCAAACCTACATAGCCCAAGCCTATGACCGAAACCAGCTTTTTCTTTTGCAAAAAATCTTCAATCTCCATCTTGCGTGTATTTTACAACAATCCTTATTGACGCAAAAAATTACTTCCTGATTCTTTGAGAGGGAAGTTAATTTTTCTGCGTTCCTTAGAAAGATTTTACAGCCTCAGTAATATAATTCAATTGTTCCTGATCCAATTCCGTGTGCATCGGCAAGGAGATTACTTCCTGGCACAGCAGCTCGGATACGGGCAAATGCGTAAGCTCCGTAAATGGTTTGAACGCATCTTGGGCATACAGTGGCACTGGATAATAAATCATTGTCGGGATGCCTTTTTGTTGCAAGTGTGCCTGCAATGCATCACGACGGGCATTTTTGACCAGCAAAGTATATTGGTGAAAAACATGCGTAGATAGAGGGTGGCGCACCGGGGTTTGAATGCCTTCCAATCCCGCAAAGGCCTGATCATAAAAATCGGCAGCAGCCCGGCGGGCAGCAGCGTATTCATCCAGATGCTTGAGCTTGACGCCCAAAACCGCAGCTTGAATGGCATCCAGTCTTGAGTTGACCCCAACCGCATCGTGGTAATATCGGCGCACTTGGCCGTGATTGGCAATCATTTGCATCTTTTGGGCCAAATCAGCCCGATTGGTGCAGATGGCGCCGCCATCGCCGTATGCCCCCAGGTTTTTGGAGGGATAAAAAGACGTACAACCAATGTGGGCAATAGTGCCGGTTTTGGCCGTACTGCCATTGCTGAAGGTATAATCCGCACCGATGGCTTGAGCGTTGTCTTCAATGACCCACAGTCCTTTCTCTAGCGCCAACGCCATAATCGGCTCCAGGTCGCAACTTTGTCCAAACAAATTGACCGGTACAATGGCCTTGGTGCGTGGCGTTATAGCTGCGGCAATAATATCTGCGGTGAGGTTAAAGGTATCGTAATCCACATCGACCATTACTGGTTTCAGGCGCAACAGGGCAATGACTTCTGCTGTAGCCACATACGTAAACGCGGGTACGATCACTTCGTCGCCAGGCTGCAAATCGAGTGCCATCATGGCAATTTGCAGGGCGTCGGTACCATTGGCACAGGGAATTACATGTGTTGCACGCAAGTACTGCTGCAAATCTTCCTGAAATGCTTTGACTTTTGGTCCGTTGATGTAAGCAGTAGTGTCCAATACCTCCAGAATACCCTGGTCTATCTCAGACTTGATTTTGAGGTACTGCCGCTTTAAGTCTACCATTTGGATGGCGTCCATACTTTGTAAAGTTTTGGGTTTAAAGTTCTAAGAAAATTTCTAAGAACCTAAAACTTAAGAAGCGCTTTCTCCGCAATCGTTTTGCCAATCGCCAAAGAGGCGGTAGCAGCCGGAGAAGGAGCGTTGCATACATTAATGATATTGTGGTCTTCGAAAATGAGAAACTCATCAATCAATTTGCCTTCCCGGTCGCAAGCCATTGCCCGCACTCCTGCCCCTCCTCGCTCCAAATCGTCGAATCCAACTGCAGGAATGAGGTGTTGCAAGGCTTTCACAAAGGCACTTTTGGAATACGAGCGGTGCATTTCTCCCAGGCCATAGCGCCAATTTTTGGCCGCCAGGCGCAAAAAACCAGGGTACGACAAGGTCTCCAGCAACTCCGGAACATTCAGATCCCAACGGCTGTAACCTTCGCGGCGGAACGCCAAAACGGCATTGGGGCCAGCTTCTATGCCCCCTTCAATCATCCGGGTGTAATGCACGCCCAGAAAAGGGAATTCGGGATTGGGTACCGGATAGATCAGGTTGTTGACCAAATATTGCTTCTCAGGCTTCAATTCGTAGTACTCTCCTCGAAAAGGCACAATTTGCACCCCTTGAATATTCTGACCCGTCATTTGGGCTACCTTATCGGCATACAAGCCCGCGCAATTGATCAATAAATCTCCAGATATTTCGCCTGCTTCGCCAATCGCGGTTACTTCATCGTTGCTGCGTTTGATGGAGCTAACTTTGAATCCAGTCCGAATCACGCCTCCACGAGCAATGATCAGCTCTGCGTATTTTTTGGCTACTTTTTTGTAATTGACGATGCCTGCCTGAGGTACCCACAGCGACTCAATCACATTGACATGGGGCTCTTTTTCGCGGGTTTCGGCAGCGCTGATGCGGCGAATGTTTTTCAGCCCATTTTGCAGGCCATTCTCCATGATTCTGTCCAATTGTGGCAATTCTTCGGGGCGAGTGGCCACAATCACCTTGCCGCAAATATCGTATGGAATTCCATGCTCATCGCAAAAGCTCAATAAAGCACCATAGCCCTCCATACAATTCTGGGCACGCAAGGTACCCGGACGGTAATAGATTCCAGAATGGATTACTCCACTGTTGTGTCCAGTCTGGTGGGTAGCTACCTCCTGCTCCTTTTCCAGAACGGTTATTTTCAGATCGGGCCTCACCTCCATCAATCGCCAAGCCGTAGCCAAGCCTACAATTCCACCTCCAATTATGAGTACTTTGTTCTTCATGATGGCTAAGGCTTAATCCAGTTCAGACCAGAGCAATAGTGGCTCTACTTCTGAATGGCTTTTGATGACTTCTGGATATTCTGCTCGGGAGTAAATGATAAATCGGATGCGGCGCTTGACGAGGGTCTCCACTTTTTCAATCAACTGAATCAAGTAATGCCGATCAATATTGCCTACAAAAATCAAATCAATGATGGGACTGTCCAAACCACGTGCAAAATCGCCGGTGAGAAATACCTTCTCCACTTCACCCAAACGTTTGACAACGTTCTCGATGATCTGATCCAGTCCTAAGTATTTCATTAGGATGGTATGGACTTCTCGGAAAAGTGGATGTTGGGTGTTGGCGCGAAAGATTTTCTTGTTGCCGCTGAGTTCTGAAACAAGCATGCCCGCTTTTTCAAGACTGTTCAATTCAAGACGAATTGCATTTGTGGATTCACCGAACTCGCTTTCCAGACCGCGTAGGTAGGCAGTGGTGCTGCTGTTGAGAAAGAATTTCAACAACAGTTTGATTCTAGTCTTGGAGGAAATCAAGGCTTCTATCATAAGAAACGAGTACTACAGTGCATCTATACAAGATCGATGCACAAATGTAACGACAAAATGAGCAAAAAACTTACTCGTTCTATGATATTTTTCTGAAAAAATTATTCCAGTGGCTCAAGCAGTGATTTACAAATGTCTTTCACCAAGCCGGGTCCGGCGTACACCAGCCCCGAATAAATCTGCACCAGCGCTGCACCTGCTTCCAGCTTTTCTTTTGCATCCTGAGCCGAAGCAATCCCTCCTACTCCAATGATGAATAATTTTTCACCCGATTTTTGGTACAAATAACGGATCACTTCGGTTGAGCGCTCGCGCAAGGGCTGACCACTAAGGCCTCCAGCACCGATTTCGTTCACCAATTCTTTTGAACTAATCAGTCCTTCCCGATCAATGGTGGTATTCGTTGCTATCACGCCGGCGATCCCCGTGCTTTGTACAATTTCGAGAATATCGTCCAATTGTTGCTCGTTCAAATCGGGTGCGATTTTGAGCAAAATGGGGGTGGGAAGGCGATAAGTATGGTTCTTATTTTGGAGTGCAGTCAGCAATTGGGTGAGTGGGGCCTTGTCTTGTAAAGCCCGCAAATCCGGAGTATTGGGAGAACTTACATTGACCACAAAGTAATCCACAAACGGAGAAAGGCGCTCGAAGCAATACAGGTAATCGTTTAAAGCCTCTTCGTTGGGGGTAGCTTTGTTCTTGCCAATGTTGCCGCCAATGATGAGTCCCTTGGGTCTTTTTTTCTTGAGTTGTTCCACCAGGACATCTACCCCGGCATTGTTGAAGCCCATGCGGTTGATCAGTGCTTCATCGTCGGGCAACCGGAATAAACGGGGTAAAGGGTTGCCAGCTTGTGGCTTGGGCGTTACAGTACCCAATTCAACAAACCCAAACCCCAAGGCTGCCATGGCGTGATAGTGCTTGCCGTCTTTGTCAAAACCTGCCCCCAAACCCACCGGATTCTGGAAGGTCAAGCCCAAAAAATGGCGCGCCAGCCTGGAGTCATGAAGCTGATAGGTTTTGCGCAGCAAAGCCCCCACCCCAGGTAAGGCCAGGCCAAACTTGAGCAATGCCACGGTGAGGTGGTGCGCCCGTTCAGGGGCGAAGCGAAACAACAATGGTTTCAGTAGGTCTTGGTATAATTTCATTTTCGTAGGAATTCATTCTTCAAAGCCAAAAGTACAAATACGGCAGATAAAACGCCGTAAATAGACCATTTAATGCCATCGCCAGTGCAGCAGCAGCGGCCATCAAATCATTTTCTTGTTGTGCACGAGCAGTTCCGATGCCATGAGACACCGTTCCGATGGCCAATCCAGTCTCCATGGGGTCTTTGATCCCTACCGCCCTCAAAAACGGCAAGCCCCAAACCGCCCCCATGATCCCACTCATCAGTACAAAAGCCACGGTCAGCGAGGCTTCTCCGCCCAACGATTTGCTCAATTCCAGTGCAATGGGAGTGGTAACCGCTTTGGTAGACATGGCCTGCACAAAGGGTTCGGGCAAACCCAACCAACGCGAGAGGTACACGCCTGCCAACACATTTGTCAGACCGCCGCAACTCACCGCCGCCACGATGGCAAAAGCTCGACGTTGCAAGGCCGCAGCTTGTTCGTACAAAATCAATGCCAGGCAAACCACGGTGGGGGAAAGCATAAATACCAATATCTGCGTCGATTTCAGGTAATCTTCTACCACCCCACTCCCCAAACGGATCACCGTAGCGATCAAGATGATGGCCACTAAAACCGGATTCAGCCAGGATTTACGGTAGCGCAGGAATAAATGCTGCCCCAACAGATAAGCGCCCAAGGTAAGTCCAATCATTAATGCGGGGACTTGAAATGGATTCATCGATTCAGCAATTTGAAAACCAGCGCGGTAGTCACACCACTTAGTATGGAAGTAAACACCACCAGCAAGGCCAGTTTCCAGCCATACTCCAGCATACGATCAATATGTAATAGGATACCCAGACTGGGCGGCACAAAGAAAACCCCCATCATGCCCAAAAAACCTTTGGCGCTGGCCTGTACGGACGCATACGAAACCCACTTAAATTGCAAGGCTACCCACAAACCCAGCATGCCAAAAACCGCGCCGGGAATGGGTAGCCTTGCCAGTTGGGTGAGTGTTTCGCCCAGCGCCCAAAACGTAAAGATGAGGAATACACCCCTCAATACTTCCATTTAGAGCTTCTTGACGTCGTACACCATGTAGTTCGTCTTTCCTTGCCAGGGCATGGCTTTTACTTTCTTTTTGTAAAAAAGCTTCACTTTTTGTCCCTGCAATTCATCCAGCTTTTCAGCTACACCGTGATCTGGCACTGAAAAGATCCATCCACCCAAAGATTGCGTTCCCTTTTCGGTTGGCAGATTGGTACTGAGGTTGATGGCGCCAGTGTTCAAGGTACCTTCGTAGGTTTTGAACACAATACCCTTGTAGGTAATGTTGGTAAGCGTACCACTGGTGGTGCCTTTGCTTATGGTAAAGTTGCAATAAAGAAAGATGTAGCCAAGTACAACCAGAAAAAGTGCAAAAATTCCCCACAATAGGAAACGACGCAGCTTTTTGCCAACACTTTGGGCTCCTTCTTTGACAACCTGTTCAAATTCACTCATGTTCGTTAGATTTTGAATGCTAAAAATACGATTATTGAGACGGATTTTCCAGCAAAAGGGAACTCCAAGTGTGGAAATTTTGTTTTTTTGGAAAAAATCCTTTTCATCGCTTGCATAAAAGAAAAACATCGCCGTATATTTGCGCACGCCTTTGAAAAAAGGTTAAAGTTCTTTAATATGGTGTGGTAGCTCAGTTGGTAGAGCACAGGACTGAAAATCCTGGTGTCGCTGGTTCAATTCCTGCCCGCACCACCATTTAATTCTTATGATCACTGCTTTCGTACATACTCATCATCATCATGGCTTACACTCGTAAGGCAAATGGTTGATGTATATGCTGCGTTAAATCAGTATTAATTCTCTGAAGAGGTCTACCATTTACCGGTAGACCTCTTTTTTTTTGTCCTGAATTTTTTGAAGCTCTTAGTATGACGCAAAAAATTACTTCCCGATTTTTTTAGAGGAAGTTAATTTTTCTGCGTTACTCAACTCAATGCCATGCCAACCATGCTAAAAATTGCCGTGCAGAAATCCGGGCGCCTGCAAGAGGACTCACTGGAAATGCTGCGAGAATGTGGAGTTCGCGTCGATACTGGCCGCGACCAACTCAAAGTATCCGCCTCGGGCTTTCCGATGGAATTGTTCTTTCTGCGCAATTCCGACATCCCTCAGTACGTCCACGACGGCGTTGCGGATGTGGCCATTCTGGGACAGAACACCGTAATCGAAAAAGAAAAAGACCTGGACGAGGTACTTCCTCTGGGTTTTGCCAAGTGCCGCTTGTCGATTGCCGTCCCAAAAGGCACCGTTTATCCAGGTGTAGACTGGCTCAATGGCAAAAGAATTGCCACTTCTTACCCGAATACCCTACAAACTTTTTTGACCAAAAACAACATCCAGGCCGAGATCCACGAAATTGCCGGCTCGGTAGAAATTGCCCCCAATATCGGCCTGGCCGATGCCATTTGCGACCTAGTCAGCTCCGGCAATACTTTATTCATGAATGGCCTGGAAGAAAAAGAAGTACTACTCAAATCAGAAGCAGCTATTTTTGTCAGCCGCCGCATCAGTCCTGAAGCACGTGCTTTACTCGATAAACTGATCTTCCGCTTCAAGTCAGTCCTTGCTGCCCGCAACAACAAGTACCTCCTAATGAATGCCCCCAACGAGGCACTACCCGAAATCATCAATATTCTACCGGGCATGAAAAGCCCTACGGTAGTGCCCCTGGCCGCCCCCGGCTGGAGCAGCGTGCATACCGTCATCAGCGAAGACCGCTTCTGGGAAATCATCGATCAACTGAAAGAGGTGGGTGCACAGGGCATTTTGATTATCCCGATTCAGAAAATGATCCTGTAGTCTTTAAACCCAAAACATTAAAACGCAAAAAACATGCACACTTTCTCCTACTCCGATATCGCTGCAAACCCAAGCCTCCTGGCTCGTCCTGCCCTGGCTGCGGCCAACCTTGAGGCTACCGTTAGTCAGATCTTGCAAGAGATTCGGCAGCGTGGCGATGCTGCGGTGCAGGAATACACGCTGCGCTTTGACAAAGTTGCGGTAGATCATTTGGAAGTCAGTGCTACCGAATTGGCGGAAGCAGAGGCCTCTCTGGATCCTGCCCTCAAAACGGCCATTCAAACCGCCAAAGCCAATATCGAAACCTTTCATGCGGCACAGCAAAGCCACCCGGAAGTGATCGAAACCATGCCTGGGGTATTTTGCTGGCGCAAAAATGTCGGCATCGACAAGGTTGGCCTGTACATTCCGGGAGGAACTGCGCCCTTGTTTTCAACCGTTTTGATGTTGGGAGTTCCCGCCAAATTGGCGGGTTGCAAGGAGATTGTATTGTGTTCGCCTCCGGGAGCCGACGGCAAAATCCATCCTGCCATTTTGTTTGCCGCAAAAACAGTGGGCGTTACCCGGATCTTTAAAGCGGGCGGAGTGCAAGCCATCGGCGCAATGGCTTATGGCACGGCAAGCATCCCACAGGTGTACAAAATTTTTGGCCCAGGCAATCAATACGTCACCGCGGCAAAGCAATTGGTGAGCCGCGAAAAAGTAGCCATTGACATGCCAGCCGGCCCTTCGGAAGTACTGGTTTGCGCCGATGAAACCGCCAATCCAGCCTTTGTTGCTGCCGATCTTTTGGCACAAGCCGAACACGGCATCGACAGCCAGGTGGTGGTGCTGGCTTTCAGCGATGAATTGCTCCAGGCGGTTTTGCAGGAAGTGGAAAACCAGGTAGCAGTGCTGCCACGTGCCGAAATTACCCGCCAAGCCCTCGAAAACAGTGTGGCCGTATTGGTCAATACCCGTGCAGAAGCGCTGGAACTGATCAATGATTATGCTCCTGAACACTTGATTCTGGCCATGCAAGATGCCGATGATTTTGCGGAGCAGGTGCAAAATGCTGGTTCGGTTTTCATCGGGAATTACACCCCTGAGTCGGTTGGCGATTACGCTTCAGGCACCAACCATACCCTACCTACCAATGGCTACGCCCGGGCGTACAGTGGCGTATCGCTGGATTCTTTTGTCAAAAAAATCACTTTCCAGCGCTTAACCCCTCAAGGGTTGAAAAACATTGGCCCAACGGTAGAAACCATGGCCATTGCTGAGGCCTTGGTAGCGCATCAGCGTGCGGTAAGTATTCGTTTGGAAGAAATGAGCAAAAAAAATAACGCAGAAAATTAAGTTCCCGATTTTTTGCGTCAAACAAAAACGAAATGGAAATAGCCAATTTGGTTCGTCCAAATATCCGCAAGCTGGTGCCGTATTCCTCGGCGCGCAGCGAGTTCAAAGGCAAGGCCGAGATTTTTCTCGACGCCAATGAAAATCCCTTTGAAACGGGGCTCAACCGCTATCCCGATCCCCTGCAATGGAAACTCAAAGCCGCCATCAGCAAGCTGAAAGGGGTGCCGGCAGAACAGATTTTCCTGGGCAATGGCAGTGATGAGGCCATCGATCTGGTAGTGCGCATTTTTTGCGAGCCCCGCCAGGATCACATCCTGATTTTGCCGCCTACTTACGGCATGTATCAGGTCTCTGCCGATATTGCTGATGTGGGCATCCGCAGTGTATCGTTAACCCTTGATTTCCAGCCCGATGTGGAGGCCATTTTGGCTGCTACCGACGCGCATTCCAAGATCTTGTTCATTTGTAGCCCCAACAACCCTACGGGCAATAATACGGAACTGGAGCACATCCGCAGTTTGTGTACGCAATTTCAGGGGATTGTAGTGGTCGACGAAGCCTACATCGATTTTTCCAAACAGGCCAGTTGTACCAGTCTGTTGGCAGAATTCCCCAACCTGATCGTGATGCAAACCTTCTCCAAAGCCTGGGGAATGGCGGGTATTCGCTTGGGCATGGCCTTTGCCTCTACCGAAATCATTCAACTTTTCAATAAGGTCAAGCCACCTTATAATATAAACCAACTCACCCAGCAAATTGCCCTGGAAGCATTGGAAACGAGCTACGACGATTACAAGCAACTGCTGTCGACCTTGCTCAGCGAGCGCGAAAGATTGGTGCAAGGCTTGCGTGAATTGCCTTTTGTTGAAAAGGTTTTCCCCAGCGACGCCAATTTCATGCTGATCAAAATGGATGACCCCAATCGCACCTATCAGTACCTGGTGGAAGAAGGCATCATCGTGCGCAACCGCAATACCGTGCATCTTTGTGCTGGCAGTTTGCGCATCACGGTAGGTCGTCCCGAAGAAAACGATGCATTGTTAAACGCTTTGAATAAACGGCCATGAAAAAAGTACTCTTTATCGACCGGGATGGCACCCTGGTTTTGGAACCCTATGATTACCAGGTAGACGATCTGGGCAAAGTGGAGTTTTATCCCCTGGTGTTTCAGTATTTGTCCAAAATTGTACAGGAACTGGACTATGAACTGGTGATGGTGAGCAACCAGGATGGTCTCGGGACAGACTCCTACCCGGAACATACCTTTTGGCCTGCCCACAATGCCATCATCAAAGCGTTTAAAAACGAAGGCATTGTTTTTGCCGAAGAGATCATCGACCGCAGCTTTGCGCACGAAAACAAACCGACCCGCAAGCCCGGCACTGCCCTGCTGACACATTACATGAACGGCGATTTTGACCTCGCCAATTCTTACGTCATCGGCGACCGCATCACCGACGTTCAACTGGCCAAAAACCTTGGTGCCCAAGCCATTTGGATGGCCGCAGATCCCAGTCTGGGTGCCGATGAAATCAGCAACAATGCCCGCATGCTCGCAGATGTCATTGCGCTGAGCTCTACCGACTGGGGCGAAATCTATCGCTTTCTGAAGGGCAACCAGCGCATTGGAAAAGTACAGCGCAATACCAAGGAAACGGAAGTTTTTGTTCGCCTGGAACTGGATGGACAAGGCCGCTACGACAACCAAACGGGCATTGGTTTTTTTGACCACATGCTGGATCAATTGGCCAAGCACAGTGGCGCCAACCTCGAAGTAAAGGTTAAAGGTGACCTGCACATCGACGAGCACCATACCATCGAAGATACTGCCATTGCCCTGGGCGATGCTTTCCGCCAGGCGGTAGGCAGCAAACTGGGCATGGAGCGCTACGGTTCCTGCATTCTGCCTATGGACGATTGTTTGGCTACCGCAGCCATCGATTTCAGCGGTCGCCCCTGGCTGGTGTGGAACGCTACTTACCGCCGCGAGAAAGTGGGTGATTTCCCCACGGAGATGTTCTACCACTTCTTCAAGTCATTCAGCGATTCCGCCCTTTGCAACCTGAACATCAAAGCAGAAGGCGAAAACGAACACCACAAGATCGAAGCCACGTTCAAAGCCGTTGCCAAAGCCATCAAAATGGCCACTAAACGCGACATCAACAGCAAAGAACTTCCTTCCACCAAAGGCGTTCTTTAACCCTACGATTAGGCCACAGAAATGTATTGCTGGCAAGATTGTGCTGGTGGATTACCAACCCACGACCCCTGGAAGGCAGGGTCGATTGGTGCTAGTTTAAAATTATTTTGGATTGGGCTGCGCCCAATCGTTTTTAATAACCGCGACGACGCGACGGCGCGACGATTCATTTGGCTGCGCCAAATGCGCGACGTAAAACGACGAAAAAGTGTGCGAAGCACACATTACGTCGCGCCGTCGCGCCGTCGCGGTTATTAAAAAACAAGCAGCGAAGCTGCTTCAATGAATAAAAATTAGAACCAATCGACCCTGCCTTCCAGGGGTCGGGGGTTGGCAACCTACGTAAGTCTTTCACAATCAGCAACAAATTTAAGCATTCAGAATTGTGCCCTAATCGTAGGTTCTTTAATCAACCCACGAACCTTTGTCGTGGCGAAAACAGCAATCCATGATAGCCGTAATCGACTACAACGCTGGCAACGTCCAATCCGTCCTCTTCGCACTGGAGCGGCTGGGGGCCAACGCCATCCTCACCGGCGATCACGCCCAAATCCGTGCCGCCGAGAAAGTCATCTTTCCAGGTGTAGGCGAAGCCAGCACCACCATGCATTTTTTGCGCGAGCGAGGACTGGACGCCGTAATCAAAAGCCTGACCCAGCCCACGCTGGGCATTTGCGTAGGCATGCAATTGCTCTGCGCCCATTCAGAAGAAAACGACACCCCTTGCCTGGGCGTCATTCCCCAACAGGTCAGGCGATTTGTACCCAAAAATGGTGAAAAAGTACCCCACATGGGCTGGAATGCCCTATCCCATTGCGAGGATCAAGTTTTTACTCCGGAATTGGAGAAAGAATACGTCTACTACGTGCACAGCTACTACGTGGAAACGGGGCTATACACCACGGCACTGACGGAGTATACCTTGCCATTCAGCGCGGGACTGCACAAGGATAATTTTTATGCGACGCAATTCCACGTGGAGAAATCAGGAAAGGTAGGGGAAACCATTTTGCGGAACTTCTTGAATATTTAATATATGGAAATCATACCTGCGATTGACATTATTGAGGGCAAATGTGTGCGCCTCACCCAGGGCGATTACGCCCAAAAAACGGTGTACAACGAAGACCCCCTGGAAGTAGCCAAACAGTTTGAAGATGCTGGTTTGCGGCGCTTACATCTAGTCGATCTGGATGGTGCCAAAGCCAAACGCATCATCAATCACCGGGTACTCGAGCGCATTGCTGGAAATACGCAGCTCGTGATCGATTTCGGCGGCGGCCTCAAATCTCAAGACGACCTGCGTATCGCCTTTGAATCGGGCGCACAGCAAGTGACCGGAGGAACAGTCGCGGTCAAAGAACCAGAACTTTTTATGGATTGGCTAAAGGTCTACGGTGGCGAACGCATCATTTTGGGCGCCGACTTCAAAGATGGCAACATCTCGGTGAGTGGCTGGCAAGAACAAAGCGAATTGGAGCTGTTTGCCTTTTTGGCCGATTATGTTGCCAAAGGCGTGCAGTACAGCATCTCCACCGACGTATCTAAAGACGGACTGCTGCAAGGCAGCGCCATCGATACTTACCAGCGCATCCGCGAAGAACTACCTGCACTGAAACTCATTGCCAGCGGCGGCGTGACTACCATGACAGAATTGGAACGCTTGCGCGAAATCGGTTGCTACGGTGCGATCATTGGCAAGGCGATCTACGAGAACAAAATCACTTTGAAAGATTTAATGGACTTTTTGTAACAATTAAACCATGCTGGCAAAACGCATCATCCCCTGCCTCGACATCAAAGACGGTCGCACCGTCAAAGGCATCAACTTTGTCAACCTGCGCGATGCCGGTGACCCCGTAGAACTGGGCGCTGCCTACAGCGAAAAAGGTGCCGACGAACTGGTGTTTCTCGACATCACCGCTACCCACGAGAAGCGCAAAACCATGTCGGAACTCGCCCGCTCCATTGCCCGGCATCTGAACATCCCCTTTACCATCGGCGGAGGCATCACTTCCATCGAAGATGCCGATGCCATGCTGGGCGCTGGCGCAGATAAGGTATCGATCAATTCAGCAGCGGTGCGCCGCCCGGAATTGATTGATGAACTGTCGCTCAATTTTGGCAATCAGTTTGTGGTATTGGCCGTAGATGCCCGCCAAATTGACGGCGAGTGGATTGTTCACCTGAACGGCGGACGCATTGCCACCGACATTCGCCTGTTTGATTGGGTCAAAGAAGCAGAATCCCGAGGTGCAGGAGAAATCCTGTTCACTTCCATGGATCACGACGGCACCAAAGCAGGTTTCGCACTGGAAGCAACGGCGCACATTTCCGAAATCTTGTCTATCCCCGTGATTGCTTCTGGCGGCGCAGGTAACATGGCCCATTTTCACGACGTGTTCACTGTCGGAAAAGCGGATGCGGGTCTGGCAGCCAGTATTTTCCACTTCAACGAAATCGGGATTGCGGATTTGAAGGGATATTTGGATGAAAAGGGGGTTGTGGTGCGGAAGTAAGTATGTTAAAGACAAGCCTTCTATGCTTATTAACCTACGAGATGTTTTAATACTTTTTTAACAAACAATTTCAGCCCATTTCCGTTGAACACTTTATGGAATCTCAAGCAAAATCCTATCTTTCAGACAAAGACCCGCACCTGGCACGAATCATTTCCAGTATTCCCGAGCCTGTCAATGAAAGCAGCGAAGATGTTTTTTATGATTTGGTGAGTTGCATTGTAGGGCAGCAAATCCATTACCGCCGAGTGGTTCCAACCTTTAAGAAGTTCTTATTGTTGCTTCCCAATTCCAACCCCACTCCTGAAAACATAACTTTAGTAGACGAAAAAGCCTGTTTCGAACTTCGCATTGCTGGAAGCAAATATCAAACACTTTTGCAGCTTGCTGCGGTCTGGATGGAACACAAATTGGCCGAAATGGATTGGCAAAGCCAAAGCGATGAAGCCATCCGAACATTGTTGGGCGGCATAAAAGGCATCGGAAACTGGACCATTGACATGATTTTGATGTACACCCTCAATCGACCCGATGTTTTTGCTTTTGAAGATTACCATTTGAAGCAAATAATGGTCAAAATTTATGGCCTCAACCCAGATGTAAAACTTAAAGCACAAATGAACGACATTGCCAATGATTGGGCGCCATTTCGATCTTTGGCTTCCAGGTACCTTTTGGCATGGAAAGATTTTAACCAAAAACAATAGTCATGAAGCATTCTGGTGCAGCTGATTTACCATTGTATGGGGGCTCTATTCCTGCCTGGCTTTTTGATAGAATGACTACGTTGGGGTTGGCCATCGTGGAGTCCATTATCCTGGAGAAAGGGCAAGAAGATTTCCTGCGCCGTTTGTCAGATCCATTTTGGTTTCAAAGCTTTGGCGCCGTAATTGGCATGGACTGGAACTCATCTGGCGTAACCACTGCAGTAATGAGTGCCCTAAAGAAGTCCATCAATCCGCGTTCCAAAGCATTGGGTTTATTTGTTTGTGGAGGAAAAGGCAAGCATTCTTTGCAAACACCAAACGAACTGCTCCGCGTTGGGGAAGCAACCGGTTTGGATGGAAATTATTTGGCAAACTGCAGTAAATTAAGTGCCAAAGTAGACAATACAGCCATTCAAGATGGGTTTCAATTGTATCTGCACAGTTTTGTGGTCAGTGCCAAGGGAGATTGGACGGTGGTTCAACAGGGAATGAAAGCGCAAGACTCCACGGCAAGGCGTTACCATTGGCATTCCGCCAGCATCCAATCTTTTTTGGATGAACCACATAGTGGAATTTGTGGCATCCACCAGGGGGAAATCCTGAACCTGGTAGATCACGCTGCCCAACCTGCCCAAATTTCAATGACCAATATTGCTCAGGAAAACCCGGATAAAATACTTCACGAAATCAGGCACCTAAAAATGCCCATGCACTTTGATGTACGGGCCAAAGATGTCGATTTGAAGCGCCTGGGCAGTGTGTTGTGGTTGGCTCAGGAAACACAAGTTCGTGATTTTGAAGACTTGCTTTTGCTCAAGGGAATGGGGCCAAGAACCCTCCAATCTCTTGCCTTGGTGAGCGAAGTAATCAATGGCACGCCGACCCGTTTTAGCGATCCTGCACGATTCTCTTTTGCCCATGGCGGAAAAAGCGGACGTCCATTTGCAGTTCCTTTAGCAGTGTATGATGAAACCATTGCGACCCTTACCACGTCGGTTGAAAAAGCCAAAATTGGGCAAAGTGACAAGTTTCAAGCCTTGAAGAAATTGAGCCAGATTGCCCAGGCATCCGAAGAAAATTTCAAAGTGACTGAAAACCCAGAACAAGAATTTGCCAAAGTAATTGCCAAAGAAAGAGCCGATTCCTGGCGATACGGCGGAAAAACGATCCATGGCGAAAGTAAGCCTCTGGATGGCGCACAACTGGAATTATTTTAGTGCCCCAAAAAAGTTGATCTAGGGCAATGTTTTGCCACAGACTCAAATCTTTGGGCTGCTATCGAAACAATTGCAGCCTTTTTATAAAAATCGATAGAGGTTACCCCTCTGCCAGGGTTTTTGAAATATCGGTATTCCGCGCTTGAATGGCAGGAATAACCGCTGCTATAAATCCTAGACCCAAAGCCCCAAAGAGCAAGTACAATTCTTCAGGCAAAAAGGTAAGTCCGGTAAAAGTGTAACGGTAAGCCGCTTTCATTTCACCTGCAAGCAATTCCATACCGAAGTGGCTGATCAGCAAACCCAATCCGTAGCCTAGCGTAGCGAGCAGCAAACCTTCCAGAATAATCATGGCAAAAAGCTTGCCCGGAGAGGCGCCCATGGTGCGCATCAGCGCCAACTCATAGCGGCGCTCGCTTAAGGACGAATACAGGGAAATAAAAATGCTGAGTCCAGACACGGCCATGATGATGAAAGCCAACCAACTCAACGCATCTTGCCCAACGCCCATCAGGCTGTACAAGCGGGTAATCTCGATGGCCGGAGTGGCGGCTTGCATCTTGGTGTTTTGGTTGATCATGCGTTGCAAATTCAAGGTCATGATGTTGTGTCCGTTGAATTGCAGCAACAATGAAGTGATTTCTTTGTCGGGGTAGTTTATGATGGATTGCATCTGCGGCTTGCCGTGCTCATGATCTTCGTTGAGGTGGTCATCTTCTTGATTGGTCAGGGCCATGGTGCCCATTTGCTTGGTCGCTTCGGCATGTTCCTCCGCCAGGCTGTCTACTGCAGTTGCTTCTTCCTCCACTGCTGGTGCAGGAGTACCCATGCCAGCATGCTCGTGAACTTCCCAAATGCTTTGTGCTGGAGTGAGCAACAGCTGATCGATGGCGGCTCCGGAGGGTTTCAGGATACCCACCACTTTGAATGGGTGGCCTCCGTGTACCAAATTTGCATCCTCGATGAGTCCGTGCGAGCTTTGGAAAGTGCTGCCAATTTTTAGCCCCAGTTCTTCGGCAGCTCCTGCTCCTGCCAAGACTTCCATTACATCCCGAAACGAGCGCCCTGTGCGTACTTTGGCCTGGTACAGCTCCAACAAGTTTGCGCTGGTGCCTACAATGCGGTAACCGCGATAGCTATCGCCCAACGACAATGGAACCGCCATTTTGATGTAAGGATTTTTGGCGTTCAGGTAGGGCATTACATTTTTGATGGTAATGTTTCCGGTAGGCGCGTCGATGTGGTACATGCTCGACAGGATCAATTGCAATGGGCTGCCCTTGGCACCGATGACGAGGTCGATACCCGCCAGGTTTTTTTCAAATTTATCGTTGATCTGGCTATTGACCAAAAACAGAAAAGAGATGAGCCCTACGCCCAAGGCAAACAGCACCAGGCTGAGGAGCATGGCTAAAGGTTTGTTGGTGAGGTTTTTCCAGCTAAGTTTGAGCAAATTCATGTTGTCTTTTTTTCCCACGACTGAAGTCGTGGGTTTGTTTTTGGGGTGCCTCCCACGACTGAAGTCGTGGGTCGGCTAGAGGGTGATCTGTTTGGGGAAGCGATCCTTCAGGCGTTTGTCGTGGGTGACCACCAGGAGGGTAGAACCCAGGACACTGGCCTGTTCTTCGAGCAATTGGATGACCTCTTCAGCATTGTGGTCATCGAGGGCAGAAGTGGGCTCGTCAGCCAGGATAATGGGAGCCTGATTGATCAGGGCGCGGGCGATAGCGGCACGTTGCTGTTCTCCTACGCTCAAACGGTCTGGTTTCAAGCGGAATTTTTCGGTGATGTTGAGTCGATCCAGCAGCTCCATGATGCGCTCGCGGTCGGGTTTCAGCCCAGCAAGTTGTTGAGCCAATGCCATGTTTTCGCCAATGGTGAGTGCGCGGACGAAATGCGATTTTTGGAATATGATGCCGATGTTTTTGCCCCTAAAGTGATCAAGAGCGGATGCACGCAATTGGCCAAGCTCGGTATCTCCAATTCGAATTGATCCCTGTGAGGGTGAAAGCAGCCCACCCAACAAGTGCAGCAAAGTGGTTTTGCCACTTCCTGATTGCCCAAGCAAAAGGCAATGTTCGCCTTTTTGCAAACTAAAATCAGGAAAATTCATCCCCTTCTTTTCGTCGTAGCTGAACGCTAATTGTTTGGTTTCTAACATGAAGTAAAAATAAAAAAAATGAAACACAGCTTTGAGCACAAGATAAAAACCTGGTGTACCTTTAAGAAAAAAGCAAAAAACACCAAGTCATAGGTGTTAATTGCATTAGGTTCACCAAGTTGTATTAACTTTGAATTAAGAATATTCTCCAAAAATAAACATCTTTACCATGCGTGTGATTGTCTGCTCTGCTATTTTTCTACTTTTTTTTGCGGCTTGTAAGCCAGATCAAAAGGCCAAAGACAATGGGACTGGCCTTACCACTGATGCTCCTAAAGCCAAGGTTCTTTTTCGCTGCGAATCTTCAGGAGAGGATAAAAATGGTGTTCCTCATTCCCAGGTCTTTTTGGTAGTGAATGATCAAAGCACCAAGATTGCTGACATTACTGCTTGTGACGAGGTTACCAAGGATGGCTATGCCAATTTCGAAATTCCATCCAATGCCATTGCCGCTTGCGGTGGTTGGTATGCTGGAGCAGGGGATTATTTTTATGCCCTGCAAGTAAAAGATTCTATTGTCGTAATGCAGGGATGGCAATCAGAAGAGCAAGAAGACAAAGGTTTCCATTATGAGCAAGCGGCTGTTGTTTCGATCAAATAATTGAAAAAACATTCACCTGCGCCTTTGAAAAACCTAGAGAGACAGTATAAAGGCGCAGGTCACTTTAGTATACATTTAAATTTTTTTTACACTTTTCTGACGAAAGCTTGCTTTAGATTAAAAAAGCATATATTTTTATGCTAAGATTTGAAGTTATTCCTCCCTCAATAGTTTTCAGGCTATTTACAATTCATTTTGATGCTGAAAGTGGTAAAATTTACCATAAAAAGTATGTTTCCCTATTAGAATTCATTTTGGTTGACATCTACAAAGCTAATTTAGAATTGGCTTTCCCAACCTTGCATCCGCTAGTGTGTTCGTCATTATACACCAGAGGCCCCACTGTAATACTTGTCAGTTGGGGCACTTTTTTTTTATACAATTCTTACCATTCCCATACTAAATGTTCAGGTAAAGGAGCAGTTAATTTGATCGGAGTTTGATCAATCAGATCTGCAAATTCGAGGGAATAAGCATGGAGCGCGATCCCCATCTCGGCGTATTGAATTTTTGTTGCGCCATATTTCTCATCACCAATGATGGGCGTGCCTTGTGCCGCCAATTGCGCCCGGATCTGGTGAAATTTTCCCGTTAGCAGTTCTACCTCCAACAAGGCTTTTTCCTTATCCTGACGTACTACCCGATACTGCAAATTACAGGCATCCCGGTTTTCGCCAGGTTCGTTAAATATGATGGCTTTTTTTTCTTTTTGATCTTTGTACAGCCATTGGGCGAGCAGGGCTTCAGGTTTGGTTGGAATTCCTTCAACTATAGCCAGGTAAGTTTTTTTCACCTCTCGCTGCGCAAATTGCACATTGAGTTTGCGCAATGCACTTTTCTTTTTGGCCATTAACAAAATTCCTGAAGTAACCCGATCCAAACGGTGTACTATTCCTACAAAGGGCATGGAGGTGTAATTGTAAAGATAGTCAAGCACTTGATCCTCAATGGTATCATTGGCACCCAGCGTTTTTTCTACACTTGTGCCAAAAGGTTTGTTTACAGCAATCCATGCACTCGTTTCGGCAAGCCACCATTTTGGTTTTTGTGTCGGCATAGCAGTTCATTACAGTGGTTAAAAAAAAAATGCATTAGTTTAGTGCGCTCAAATTTTACATCCTTACAATTCACATCCTTACAAATCAACACATCATGGAAGAGAAATCAATCCTTGGAACACCCGAACAGGTAGAAAATCCAACCATTATCGAAGTCATTACCAATGGCCCTTTGCGCGTTTTAGGGCCTTTGGAGGTAAAACTCGCCGATGGCACTGTGGTATCAAAACCGGGGCCACGCACCACGTTTTGCCGTTGCGGTGCATCAGCCAACAAGCCATTTTGTGATGGCGCCCACAAAGAATTACCACCATTCGAAAACGCTTAGGGGCAACCCTGCGTGGTTGCACACCAAACAGTAGGGACAACCACATAGGGTTGTCCCTACTGGAATTCCCAATCAAATTCATGCAAATTTTGCAATGCCACCAACAACAAATCGGTGCAGTGCAAAATATCATTTTTATTCGCCATTTCAATGGTTTGGTGGATATGGCGCAGCGGGATGGAGATTGCTCCGGCAATAGCCCCATGCTTACCATAACGTTGTACACCAGCAGTATCAGTTCCACCAGATGGTAAAATTTCAGGTTGCCATGGAATATGGTGCTGATCTGCTATACCTTTCAAATAGCGCACCATCCGGTAATCTGAAATAACGCTGCCATCAAGGATTTTGATCGCTGCACCTTTACCCAATTTGGTGACCGCCTCTTGAGCCTGGGCACCAGGTGTATCAAACGCGATGGTAACATCCAATCCAAAACCAAAATCGGGATTGATGGAATGTGCCGCGGAGATTGCGCCACGCAATCCTACTTCTTCCTGCACGGTAAACACCCCATAAATATCGTAAGGCACCTCTTTGTGTTGCAAAGCCCGCAGGGTTTCAATGAGAATGAATACCGAAACTCGATTGTCTAGCGACTTACTATTGACGCAATCTCCCATTTCGATCAATTCCCGCTCCCGAGTCACGGGATCACCAATGGAGACAATTTTCAGGACTTCTTCTTTTTGCATGCCCAAGTCGATGTAATACTCTGAAATGGGCACGACTTTGCTGCGCTCTTCGGGTTTCATCAGGTGAATGGGTTTGGATCCCATGACCCCAATCACATCTCTTTGCCCATGCACGGTGACTCTCTGAGAGGTTAGCGTTTTGGGATCAAAACCTCCCAGCGGATGAAAAAAGAGGAAACCAGCATCATCGATGTGATTAACAATAAACCCTATTTCATCAAGGTGGGCGGCAATCATGGCTCTTTTGCGTTCTTTTCCTCGCTTGATAGCGATCACATTGCCCATGTTGTCTACACTAAGCTCGTCGACCAATCCTTGTAATTCCTTGATGACCAATTGGCGAATTCTTTGCTCAAAACCTGGAATCCCTGGAGTTTCGCAAATGCGTTTGAGCAATTGTACGTTAATCATAGTATGTTGTGTTAGCTGCAATGCTTTCCTCAGGAAAGTGCATTCTCGTTAGACCATAACATTCACAAGTATGACGCAAAAAATTACTTCCCGATTTTTTTTGAGGGTTTTGAATAGGAAGCTCACTTGAAATGAACCGTTCGACTTCCTATTCAAAACCCAAAATCGGGAAGTTAATTTTTCTGCGTTACCAAAAAGACTAAGTGACTACCGGAAGTGATATGAGTTTGGAACTTGTTCAGGACTAATCGTAATTGGGATCGGAAAAATTCTATCGAGCACGTAAATTTAACCAAATTTACGCTTGTAAAAATCATTTACGGATATTTAAGCAATAATCTTGAAAATTGCAATCAATGCCCGCTTTTTACAGGCGGAAAAACTTGAAGGAATCGGTTGGTACACCTTTGAGTTGTGCAAGCGCTGGGTAGAATCACACCCACAGGATCAATTTGTGCTCCTCTACGATCGCCCGCAGGAGACCTGGCTGATCAAAGGGGGCAATGTTGAATCGGTGGTGATTGGTCCAAAAGCCCGGCATTTTTTTTCTTTCTGGTACTGGTTTGATGTCCAGGTTCCCAAAATTTTGAAAAAAAAACAGGTCGATGTCTTTTTTTCGCCTGATAACTTCCTTAGTCTTACCACTTCTGTACCCATTGTGTTGACAACGCACGACATCGCACATTATCATTATCCCGCTCAGGTTGCGCTCATCCATCGCCCTTATTACCGCTGGTTTATTCCGGCCTTTTTGCGCAAAGCAGACAAAATTGTGGCTGTAGCTGAATACGGCAAGCAGGATCTGATCGATCATTATCAGGTTTCTGCTGACAAAATTATGGTAGTACCCAACGGCACCCGAGAAGTGTTTCAACCCATTTCGTCAACTGTCCAGGTACAAATCAAACAACGATACAGCCAAGGTCAGGAATTTTTCTTTTTCCTTGGCGCCATTCATCCCCGCAAGAACCTAATCGGGCTAATTCGAGGATACGAACGATTTCGAACAAACACTCAAGCACCTGTAAAGTTGTTGATCGCCGGAAAGTTGGCCTGGCAGGTGGAGGAGATCATGCAAATCCACGCTCAATCTCCGTTTGCCCAAGACATCATTTTTCTGGGTTACGTCCCTGAAGAAACCGCAGCACAGTTGATGGCAACTGCGTTGGCGCTCACCTATCTTTCTTTTTTTGAAGGATTTGGATTGCCTGTTTTGGAAGCCCTATGCACCGATACCCCCGTAATTACCTCCAATACCTCCTCTCTGCCCGAGGTAGCAGGGGCGGCCGCCTTATTGGTTGATCCGCACAACATCGACGAAATAGCTGCAGCCATGCAACGCATTTGGAATGAACCAGAATTGCGCGCAGATTTAGTTAAAAAAGGGCGGCAACAGCGGTTGCTGTTTTCCTGGGACGAAGCAGCAAGGCAAATCTATGCGGTTCTGGAGTCCACCGTGAAACAAAATCAGCGGCTATGAAGCTACGCATCAAATACCTTCTGTTGATTCTGGTTTTGCACAGCGTTATCATTTACCTGGCGTTCCGGGTTTTGTATGATAACAAAATTATTTTCATTGCTTCAGAACTACTGGTGCTGGTTTCTTTATATGTTTCTTACTCCATCTTTAGTGCCCTGCATCGACCATTGCAGTATATATTATCGGGGATAGAAGCCATCAAAGACCAGGATTTTTCGATCACTTTTCGCCCCACTGGCAACCGGGATGTGGATGAACTGATTGTGGTTTACAATGCCATGATTGAAAAATTGCGCGTTGAACGAACCCAATTGGCCGAGCAACATTATTTTTTGGAAAAACTCATCAAAGCATCGCCCATCGCTGTTTTGATTCTGGATTTTGACGAAAGACTGACCGAAATCAATCCCAAAGCCTATGAGTTGTTGGGCATTGCCCCCAATGATCAGTCCTGGCACAACCAAGCTTTGTCCAAATTGGCTCATCCCCTGGTTCCGAATTTCGCCACTTTACAAAATGGCAGTACCCAAACCATTGCCATCAATGGCGTCGAAACGTACAAATTGCAACGTTCCTTTTTTATGGATCGTGGATTCCAGCGGCCTTTTATCATGGTAGAAGAGTTGAGTGCGGAGCTGCTGGCCTCCGAAAAGAAAGCCTATGGAAAAGTAATTCGCATGATGGCCCACGAGGTAAACAATACCATTGGCGCCATCAATTCCATTGTAGATACCACTTATCGGCATTTATTAAACCAAGAGGACAGCCGTTTTACAAATGCGTTGCTCATTGCCCATACCCGCAATGAGCGACTCAACCAGTTTATGCGCCGTTTTGCCGATGTGGTGCGCTTGCCCCAGCCGCAACTCCTGCACACAGATTTCAGCATTGTACTGCGGGATACCTTTCTTTTTTATCAACCCACTTTGGCTGCCAAAGGACTAGAATTCACACTTGAAGTGCCTACCAGTCCCGTTTTGCTTAAAATGGACGTACAACAAATCGAGCAAGTATTGATCAACATTTTTAAAAACGCCATGGAAGCTTGCGCTCCGGGCCAAGGCATTGTGGTACAACTCTGTGCTCAACATTTGTCTATCCGCAACAATGGTACTCCAATTCCCAAAGCCTCCGAAGCCTTGCTTTTCACCCCTTTTTACAGCGACAAACCCGACGGCCAGGGCATCGGATTGACTTTGATTCGGGAGATTCTGATTGGCCATAAGTGGAAATTTTCGCTCCGCACCAGGACAGAAGATGCTTGGACGGAATTCAAAATTTGGTGGAGTTAAGGAAAGCGTTTCTAAGGTGTATTTCGTTACCTTTGGTTCAAAATCATACCCATTTAGCATGATACACCAAAACATCCAAACCTTCCCTTCTACTGCCGAGTTGGCCACTGCTTTTGCCAATTGGTTGGTTGAAATAACCGCTGGCAAAGATTCATTTTCCATTGCCCTATCTGGTGGTCGTACCCCCATTTATATTTTTGATTTTTTGGTGGAGCATTACCAGGACAAAATCGATTGGCAAAAAATCAAGTTTTACTGGGGTGACGAGCGTTGTGTTCCGCCTCAACACGAGGAAAGCAATTACCGTTCAGCCTTGGAGCATCTTTTAGCGCCCTTGAATATTCCAGCCGAAAACATCTTCCGCATGCACGGCGAGGCAAATCCTGAGCAGGAAGCACAACGTTATGCCCAGGTTTTGAAAGACACTTTGCCAGATGTGCAAGGAATTCCGCAAATAGACCTCGTCCTTCTGGGCATGGGTGCCGACGGGCATACCGCTTCCCTATTTCCCAATCGCCTGGATTTGTTGTCCTCAGAGGAAATTTGCCTTACTGCCGTACATCCAGAGTCGGGGCAAATTCGGGTGAGTTTTTCCATGCAATTGATCAACCATGCATCAACCGTGGCCTTCCTGGTTACTGGAGCAGATAAAGCAGAAAAGGTAAGTAGCATTTTGCAAGGCGATGAAAATGCTAAATTGTTCCCGGCAGCTTACGTCAAACCAACCAGCGAACAATTATATTGGTTTTTAGACCAGGCAGCGCATACGAAACCATAGTTTATTTTGCGAAAATTGAAAACCGTATTTTTCTTTAGTTTTTTCTTATTTTTCAAAACAACATTGCTATATTGGGTCGATTTATAAAATTTACAGTAACATTGCGACCTACAGACATTAACGATCCTGAATATTTCCACAAAGTTGTGGATTGTCAGTATGCCTGCCCTGCACATACACCGGTACCGGAGTACATCCGATTGATCGCTGCTGAACGTTATACCGAAGCATATATGGTCAACTGGGAGTCCAACGTTTTTCCAGGTGTTCTTGGGCGTACCTGCGATAGACCTTGCGAACCTGCTTGCCGCCGTGGCCGAGTGGACGAAGAACCCGTTGCAATTTGTCGACTCAAGCGCGTAGCCGCCGACAACAAAGGCGATGTAAGCGATTGGATGCCGGAAATTCCGTTGATCAAAAACGGCAAAAAAGTTGCCTTGATCGGTGGCGGCCCCGCTTCGCTCACGGTTGCGCGCGACTTAGCGCCGTTGGGTTATGAGATTCACTTGTTCGATGAGCAAATCAAAGGTGGGGGAATGATGCGGAGTCAGATCCCCAGTTTCCGCTTGCCCGAATCAGTGCTCAACGAAGAGGTGGATTACGTACTGAATATGGGCATTCATACCCATTTCAAGACGTACGTATCCAGCTTGCGCGAGGTATTGGATCAGGGTTACGATGCCGTATTTGTAGGTACTGGTGCCCCCAAAGGACGTGATCTGGAAATTCCTGGTCGCCAGGAAGGCAAAGCCAATATTCACATCGGGATAGAATGGTTGGCCAGCGTAGCCTTTGAACATACTGCCAAAATTGGCGATAAAGTAATCGTACTCGGCGGAGGAAATACTGCGATGGACTGCTGTCGCACTTCTCGTCGCCTTGGGGGTGAAAGTGTAAAAGTAGTGGTGCGCAGCCCTTTCAGCGAAATGAAAGCTTCGCCCTGGGAAAAGGAAGACGCCCTCCACGAAGACATTCCGATTTTGGACAACCATGTACCCCATGAGTTTGTGGTAGAAAATAGCCGTCTGGTGGGCATGCGCTTTGAAAAAGTAAAGGCCGTTTACGACGAAAAAGGCAAACGTTCGCTGATTCCTACCGGAGAACCGCTGGTATTCATCGAAGCCGACGATGTGCTGATTGCCATCGGTCAGGAAAATACCTTCCCCTGGATTGAGCGCGATCTGGGACTGGAGTTCGACAAATGGAACATGCCCGTGGTATCCAAAAAGACCTTCCAGTCTACCCTGGATAAAGTTTTCTTTGGTGGCGACGCAGCTTTTGGCCCCGAAAACGTCATTACTGCGGTGGCACATGGACACCATGCAGCAGTATCGATCGATTTGTTCTGCCAGGAAAAAGACGTGCAAAACCGTCCCTCTCCGCTGACCAACTTGGTGAGCCAAAAAATGGGCATCCACGAGTGGATCTACGATAGTGAGGTTGTCAACGATGACCGCTATAAAGTCCCGCACGCCGAAAAGCAGCTTTCCCTCAAAAACCGCAAGGTCGAGGTAGAATTGGGTTTTGACCGCGACCTTGGTTTCAAAGAAGCCCAACGTTGTTTAAACTGCGATGCGCAAACCGTATTTTACACCAACCGCTGCATTGAATGCGATGCTTGTGTAGACATTTGTCCTACCTCCTGCATCACTTTCACTACGAATGGCGAAGAGGCCGATCTGCGCACGCGCCTGAATGCTCCTGCCCACAATCTTACTCAGGATCTGTACGTCTCGGATGTATTGGCAGCCACCCAAAGGGTAATGATCAAAGACGAAGACGTATGCTTGCACTGTGGACTTTGCGCTGAACGCTGCCCTACCGCAGCCTGGGATATGCAGAAATTTTTATATTCAACGAGTAAAGCGAGTAATGTATGCGGAGTATTGCAGCTGTAAACGACTTTGTAGTACGTTTTGCCAATGTCAACGGTACGGGTTCCGCCAGTGCCAATAATATGTTTGTCAAGGCAATTTTCCGAATGGGGTTGCCTTTTTCAGCAAAGAATATCTTTCCTTCCAATATTCAGGGCTTGCCCACCTGGTACGAGGTGCGGATCAGTGAAAAAGGTTACCTCGGTCGCCGCGATGACATCGACTTGATGGTGTGCGTCAATCCACAGAGTTTGCCCCAAGACGTGAAATCGGTTCGCTCGGGTGGCTATTTTGTGTACGACAGCACCAAAATTTTGCACCCGGAGTTCGTGCGCGAAGACATCACCTACATCGGCATCCCGATGATGGAAATCTGTCTGCGCGAGTACACCGATCCACGGCAACGCCAGTTGTTCAAAAACATGATCTACGTAGGCGCCTTGTCGATGTTGTTGGACATGGATTTTGAAGTGTTCAAAGGCATCATTGCCGATGAGTTCAAAAAGAAGGAAAAACTGATTGCACCCAACATCAACGCGATGGAACTGGGGCGCAACTACGTCAAAGAACATTACGAATATCCCCTCGGATTGCGCATGGAAAGCCGTGACCTGGTGGGCGACAGCATCGTGATGGACGGCAACTCGGCCTGTGGACTGGGTGCGGTATACGGTGGTGCAACGGTGGCTGCCTGGTATCCGATCACGCCTTCTACCTCGCTGGTCAATGCGTTTGAAAAATACGCCAACCGCTTGCGGATTGACAAAGAGACCGGGAAAAAGAAGTTTGCAGTGGTGCAGGCTGAAGACGAATTGGCGGCCATTGGCGTGGCCATTGGTGCCAACTGGAATGGCTCTCGTGCCTTTACCGCTACCAGTGGACCAGGAGTGTCCCTGATGAATGAGTTTCTGGGCTTGGCGTACTTTGCCGAAATTCCAGTAGTGCTCACCGATGTGCAACGCTCGGGTCCATCCACCGGGATGCCTACGCGTACCCAACAATCGGACATTACCCTCGCGGCTTATGCCTCGCATGGAGATACCAAGCACATCCTGATTTTCCCTGCAAATCCCAAAGAGTGTTTCGAGTTGCAAGCCTTGTCCTTCGATTTGGCCGATCGCTTGCAAACGCCCATCATTGTGATGATCGACCTCGATTTGGGCATGAACGAGCACCTTTCGCCACCCCTTACCTGGGACGACAATAGAAAGTACGACCTGGGCAAGGTATACGACGCAGAAGACTTGGACCGACTGGCTCAATATGGCCGTTACCTCGATTCCGATGGCGATGGCATCACTTACCGTACCATTCCAGGCACGCACCCTACCAAAGGTTCGTTTTTCACCCGGGGTACTTCCCGTGATGAATATGCCCGTTATACCGAAGATGGTGCGGCTTATGTGCGCAACATGAACCGTTTGCTCAAAAAATGGGATACTGCCAAAGAAACTGTTCCCCAACCGGAGTTGTACCAGGAAGGAAACTTGCATAAAGAAGGCATCATTTTCTTTGGAACCACCACTTATTCCGCATTGGAAGCCCTGGATTTGTTGAAAGAACAAGGTGTTGAGATGGATGCGATGCGTTTGATTTCTTTTCCTTTTTCAAAAAAAGTAGAAGAATTTGTCGCCGCCCACGAGCGCATTTATGTCATCGAACAAAACCGCGATGCCCAAATGCGCAGCTTGTTGATCAACGAACTGGAAGTGGATCCCAAGAAATTGGTACGCATCCTGAATTTTGACGGCATGCCGATTACGGCTGCCAACATTAGTGGACAAATCATGGAAAGGAAGTTGAAAGATTGAAGTAACCCCCACCCGGTCACCGAGCGAAGCCGAGGTGCCCGGGTGAGGGTTATTTCAATCCTTCAACTTTCTTCAATTCATTAACTTTTCAATTCTTCAGCATATGACTTACGTAAAACCTTCATTCCGCCACCCAGAGTTGCCCAAAAACGATTTGGGATTCACCAAAAAGGACTACGAGGGCGCAATTTCTACGCTTTGTGGCGGTTGTGGTCATGACTCCATCAGTGGAGCCATTACGCAAGCTTGTTTTGAAATGTCGATTGCGCCACATCGCCTGGCCAAGTTGTCGGGTATTGGGTGCTCTTCCAAAACCCCTACCTACTTCCTGGGCAATTCGCATGGTTTCAACTCGGTACACGGGCGTATGCCCTCGGTAGCCACCGGGGCCAATTTGGCCAACCGGGACTTGATCTACATGGGCGTTTCTGGCGATGGCGATACGGCCAGTATCGGAATGGGCCAGTTTGTCCATTCGGTACGCAGAAACCTCAACGTGGTGTACATCGTGATGAACAACGGTTGCTATGGCTTGACCAAAGGCCAGGATTCGGCTACTGCCGATGTGGGTTCGATCAGCAAATCGGGCGTGGCCAACAGTTTTCAGGCCATTGACCTCACGGCATTGGCACTTGAATTGGGTGCGACCTTCGTTGGGCGTAGTTTTTCAGGCGACAGGGAGCAATTGATCCCCATGATCAAGGCAGCGATTTCGCACCATGGCTTTGCCCTGATCGATGTGATTTCGCCTTGCGTAACGTTCAACAACAATACGGGTTCGACCAAATCATACGACTACGTGCGGGAACACATCACGACTGCGGATGTGATCGACTTCGTGCCCCCCGGCGAAGAAATCACGATGGAATATGCAGAGGGCACTTCGGCAGATTTGACTTTGCACGATGGCTCGATGTTGCAATTGCACAAACTGGCCCCCAATTGGGATCCCCGCGATAAATTTGCAGCGATGCAACGCATCCATCTGGCCCGCGTCAAGCAGGAAATCCTCACGGGTTTGCTCTACATCGATCCAGATACCGAAGATCTGCACGATATGCTACATACGGTGGACAAGCCATTGAATGCCTTGCGAGAGGCAGAATTGTGCCCGGGAATGGGGGCTTTGGAGTTGATTAATCAGTCGTTGCGGTAAGGGCAGTTGTGCTTTGTACTCATTCTTTATTATCTTAAGTTCAAATTGGCAATTTGGGATGACTTCTCTTTGTGCCCGTTGTTTTTCATTTTGTTTAAACATTGGTAATTCAGTGGCGTTTCATGTTGATATTACCAACAGCACAATAGTTTTCACCCATGCATTTTGACTTCTCGGCCAAAAGCGGGCTCTTACTCATTTTTTTCTTCCACGGCCTGGTTTTTTGTTTTTTACTCCTCAAAAAAGGCTTGCAACATCAGGACAAGGCGAGTCTGTGGTTGAGCCTGTTTGTTTTTTTATGCGCGCTGTACATTGCACCATTTATGTTGGGCTATGCAGGGTGGTACTCCCGTGAGTTTAGTCGAAACATCATGTTTTATGTGCCTTTTCAACAATTGCTGCTCATCGGGCCAGTGATTTATTTTTACACCCAAAGCTTGTTGAATAAGTCATTTAAAATCAGCAAAAAAGACCTTTGGCACTTTGTGCCTGCCCTGGCTTATTTTGGGTACACCCTCATCGTATTTGTCACCGATCAACTCATCCTGCACCAATACTATTTTTATGCCGATGGCCGAGATATGGACCTCGATCCCTGGTATCAGGTGGCTGGATTGGTTTCGATGCTGGTGTATTTGTACCTGAGTTTGCGGTACTACGCGGTGTACAAAAAGATTGCATTTGAGGTGGTGAGTTTTGCCGATTCCATTTTGTTCAACTGGATTCAGCGCTACCTTCTGGCGCTTTTGCTGATTTCGCTCTTGCGGGTGTTGTTTTTTATTTTGAACCCGGAATGGGACGAATTTGGCAGTAAATTTTGGTACTACCTCTGTTTTTCCATTTTGTTCTACTACATCACCATCAGTGGCTATGCCAATTCGGTGCAATCGGCAATTCCAATGGAGGCGGCATTATCCCATCAGGAAACGCGCTTGCAGGTACTGGAAAAGGGAAACAAAGAACCTGCCGAGTTGGTCAATTTACCGGAGTGGAAGGAAAAAATTGTGCAAACAATGCAATCGGATCGGCTGTTTGAAAACCCCAACCTCACCTTAATCGATGTGGCGGAAAAACTCAAGACGCCCCCCAAGCAGGTGTCCCAAATCGTAAATCAAGGCTTTCAGCTCAATTTCAACGACTTTGTGAATCAGTACCGCACCGAGGCCATCCTTGAAAAATTTCAACACGGAGAGCATCGTCAGAAAACCCTGTTGGCCCTCGCACTGGAATGTGGTTTCAATTCTAAATCCACGTTTAACCGCGCATTTAAGAAGAGCACGGGCCTTTCTCCTCAGGACTACCTGAAAAATCAAGCCTAAAATGAGGGTCAAATCTGGATTTGAAGCGCCGGAGAACGTGTCTTGCCTGATTTTTGGAGCTTGAATCTCAAACACAGGATCATGAAAAATTTTTTCTTCACCATTTTTTTATTAGTGGCGACTTTCACCCAAAGCATTACCCAAAATATCGATTTTGCCAAAATTGATCAATTGCTGGAATCTAAAATCAAACCCGGAGCCCCTGGTTTATCTGTAGGCATTGTTAAAAATGGCGCAATCGTATACGAACGTTACCTGGGCCTAGCCAATTTGCAGCACCTAATCCCAGTTACCGACCAAACCCGCTTCAACCTGGCTTCGGTAGCCAAACAGTTCACGGCATTGTGCGTCTTAAAACTGGTTTTGGACAACAAACTCTCCCTCGAAGCCGACCTCCGCCAGTATTTACCGCAAATGTACCCTGCGCTAAAAACCGCCATTCCGCTCAAAACCCTGCTCAATCATTCCAGCGGCGTTCGGGATTTTTACGACTTACTCAGCATCAGCGGGAAACCCTGGTGGCGGCAGGAAGGCCTGGATAATGAAGATGCTATAGCCATGTTGATGAAGCAAAAAGACCTCAATTTCACTCCTGATACCGAGCATTGGTACAGCAATTCAAACTATACCCTGCTGGCAGAAATCGTTGCCAAAGTGAGTGGGATGCCTTTCCCGAAATTTGCCAAACAGCTTTTTACAAACTTAGGCATGCCCAATACCCAATTCTGCACAAATTACATGCAAGTTATTCCTTTCCAGGCGCTACCCTACAACGATTGGGGCGACGGCAGCTGGCAGCAATACCCCATGATAACCAACCTTTATGCGGATGGCTTTTTGTACACCACTTTAAAGGATCAATTGGTTTTTGAACAAGCCATTCAAAAGGCCACAGACCAAACCAATTCATTGTTGTCCACGAGCCAAAAGCCAATTCCCAACACCCGAATTCAAAATTATGGCTACGGCTTGGAAATCGGTTCAATCAATGGCTATCCTGCCGTGCATCACTCTGGCAGTACAGGTTCGTACAATGCCCAAACCCTGCGTTTCCCCAACGAAAAATTGAGCATCATCGTCCTGAGCAACAATGGCAATTTGTGGAGTGGAGGGATTGCCCGAGAAGTGGCTACCCAAATTTTGGGGCGTAAAAAAGAGGAGCTTACTTTTGCCACCCGACCAGCACAAGTACAAGCAGCTTCCACACCCAGTGATTTGGTGGGCCAGTACCGCAGCCCAGAAAACAACGTCATTCGAATCCAGCTCAAGGAAGGTAACTTGTATTGGCAGATGGACAACAACAACCCGCGCAAACTGATTCAGGAAAAAGGCAATTTATACCATTGGGACATTGATGAAGATTGGAAAGTGGCTTTCAACCACACTCCAGATTCGACCAGTACCATGGTGCTGTATACCAAGACTGAGCAACCGCTGGTGCTCAAAAAGCTCCCACCTTTCTCTCCTTCCGATGCCTATTTGCAAGCTTGTGTGGGCAGGTATTTCAGTACTGAGCTGGACTTGGCTTTTACCATCAAATTGTCGGCAGAAAAGGGCTTGATTTTTAAACGAGAGGGAGGCAAGAATGAAAACAAGATCGAAGTGGTGCAAAAAGGGGAACTTCTGGCTTCGGATTACAAAATGAGACTGGAAACCAGCGCCAATGGGCAGGTGATTGCGGTGTTGATGACGTATAATCGGGTCAAAAACCTGCGTTTTGAAAAAGTGGAATGACTTGATTAGGTAGTTGCGTTTTTTGAAGTACCTGAGACACTTAAGTACACATTAGGTGTCTCAGGTGCCTCAATCCTCGTCCTCCAAAAACGCGTTCGATATCGCTTTAAAAGATACTTTTCGGTCGGTTGTACGCAACACTATGCCTTCCCGTTTAGCCTGGGCGTTCAGCAAAGACGGGCCTTCCGCCATTTTCAACAAGTCCTCCACTTTTGGGGGCAAGCTAAAATCAGCATTGACCAATGGTATAAGCTGCAAGCCGTTTTCCTCACAAAAAGCCTGGGTTTCCGCAAAGGAGAAAAAGCGATGCTGATCAATGTCAAACACGTGGAACACAAAGAGGTGCTGCCCCCGTAACTTGTAGATGTTCTTTTGGATGCCCTCCCCAATCATTTCGCCCTGAATGGCCAGGTTGCGCCGCTGTAGTTTTTGTTCCAATTGGGTTTCCTCCGCTACCTTCCAGTACGAATTGGGATCTTCGGGCGAAAGCTCCCAATTCCGCGAACAAACCCCAAACTTTCCGTAGCGCTGGTAGGCGGTAAAGGAAGTTCCATCCAATTTTTCGGTAACAACAAAGGACAATTCTTGCCAATCTGCAAACTCCTCCACCAGGTTTTGCACCCGCTCTTCATCCGTTTTGGGAATAAAACCTGGAAAAGGCCCGATCACCTTGCCACTTAAATCGGCGGGAATAGGGGGTTCGTACTTGTGTACGCGCAAACGCTCGGTGAGGTCGGTACCAATCGGCTCTTCAGGATCCACTTCGGGAAAAACACTCAAAGGCAAAAACAAACCTTGCGAAAGTTGGCCCCGTAAACGAATGGTGCGCAGGCGAAAACCTTCGGTATCCCCCATCTTGCGCAGAGAAGACCTGCGCAGAAACTCAAAGCGTGCATCGTCCACAGGCAAAAAAGAGTCTATTTCAAAATAAACCCCTTTCTGTCCAGAGCTGAATTCACTGATTTTAACCACGCAGTTCCAGCCGTCTACCACCGCAATTTGGATGGCATCGGCGCCCGGAATGGGGCGCAGTTCGGCACATTGGCGGATGCTGGCAAGTTTTCGATTCATGAATACTGAGCATTTATTTGGTTCTCCAAACCTAGTAAATTCAAGACAAGTTCCGCGTTTAAAAAAAACTTCACTTTTTTTCGTAACCTTTTCCCCAAACCCAGGTAACCTTATTTGAAAGCCAACTGAATGCAGCGCACACCAAACCTGAGCGATGAAGAATTAATGGATCTGCTCGCAGCCAACCAGCTCGATGCAGCAGCCATTTTGTTTCAGCGGTATCGGGTTGGGTTGTTCAACTTCTTTTTGCGGCAAGGCATTGCCCGCGAAGCCAGTGAAGACCTGGTGCAAAGCATCTTTGAGCGGGTGATCAAGTACCGACAGAGTTTCCGTCGGGGGATGGCTTTCAAGGCCTGGTTGTACCAGATAGCACGCAATGTACAAGCTGATTTTCACCGGCAGGTTGGCCTCAAATATGCGGAAGACATCAGCAAGTACGCAGACCATCCTGACCCTGTCGATACCAGCACCATCGTTTTGGAGCAAGAGGAAAATCTGATCCAAATGGAAAAAGCCATGCAACAACTCCCCAAAGAGCACTTGGAGATCCTGTTGCTGACCCGCTACCAACGCATGAAATACGCGGAAGTAGCCGAATTATTGGGCTGTTCGGAAGGAGCGGTCAAACAGAAGGTATTTCGCGCATTGCAACAATTGCGCAGCCTTTACTTTAAAATGCAAAAGTTATGATGCACGATAAAACCGAAATGCTGCTGCTGGAATACCTCGATGGTACTTTAGCTTCGGCAGAACGACAACAACTGGAAGTCCGCTTGGCCCAGGATGCCGATTTGCGGAAAAACCTGGAAGAACTGCGAACCGTTTTGCTGCACCTGGAACAATTTCCGGAACAAGAACCCTCGAAGGAATTAGACGCACGATTCGATACATTTTTGCAGGCCGAAAAACGCCAGCTGCAATCACCCAACTGGCTTGGAAGGATTCGCTCCTTCCAAGCACTTTCCCGAGTGGAATGGCAAGTGGCGGCCACCTTTGCCCTCTTGATCATTGGTTTGGGTTTTGGCTGGTTTTGGCGTGTCAATCAACAACAGCAAGCAGAAATTGCCGCCTTGCGCCAGGAGATGCGCAGCACCCAAAAAATGCTGGTCTTGGCCATGCTCGAAGAACCCAGCGCCAGCGACCGTATTCAGGCGGTGAATGTGTTGGAGCAGGAAAAAGCGGACCCCAAGGTCATCAAAGCGCTGATCAATACCCTCAATTTTGACGACATGGTCAACGTGCGCATGAAAGCAGCACAGGCCCTGAGCACTTTTTCCGATGATCCGATGGCGCGTAAAGCACTGATCAGCAGCTTAGCGACTCAGGAAAGCCCCGAAGTACAAATCACCATCATTGAAATTCTGGTCGCACTGGGCGATAAACGAGCGGTTCCGTCCCTGCGTTCAATGTCCGAAGACGAAGAACTGATGGATTTTGTACGGCAGCAGGCTGCAGTCGGATTGGATGTGCTCCTGTAAGTTTAGCACCCGCCTGCGGCGGATGACTCTTGAAAAAATTCGCTCGCAGATCATGCTTTTTTGAAAAAATCTGCGCGTGGTGTATAACTCTTAAAGAAAAACCATAAAAATGAAAAAAATTATCATCACATCAATTCTTGCTATTAACTGTCTGACAGTTTTTACACAGAAATCTTTCTTTTACAACCTTAGTACTACACTTTCCAAAAATGAAAGTGTAACTAAATTGTATATTTCTTATGAAATTGCAGGTATTAAGTTTAAAGATAGTTTGGACATAGGCAAAAAACATCTAACATTGAAAAAGACTTTGACACAACCAGTTGCTGCAACTATTAGTACAAATAGCAGTAAAGTTGAGCAAGCTTCCGTAATGTTAGCAAATAATAACTTAAATATCATTTTGACAGACAATTCAATCTTGATTAATAAATCCAAATTGCAAGACGACTTTTTATATTTGACAGCAAATGACAGAATACGTCCAAATTATTTTCCTCTCTATGGCGAATTATCAGCAAAGAATGATACAATTGGTTTGAATAAATTAGGGGTCGTTTTTGATAGTTTAAAAAATAACGATATTATAAAATCCTATGACTATTTCAAAGCAAACAAAACCTCGTTTTTAAGTTTATTTTCATTTAATAGATATACTACTTTTTTTGCGGACTATTCAAAAGTAGAAAAAGACTTTGCTATTTTGCCAATGTGGGCTAAAAACAGTTCAGACGGAAAAAATATTTTAGCTAAAATTGAAGGTGCAAAATCGGCACAAGTAAATACGCTAGCAAAAAAATTTGTGCAGCAATCCTCAACAGGACAAAAAATAAGTTTAGACACTTTTAAAGGAAAATATATTCTAATTGACTTTTGGGCAAGTTGGTGTGCCCCTTGTAGAAAAGAACATCCAAATTTAATAAATACTTATGAACAGTTTAAGAATAAAAATTTTGAAATTATCTCAGTTTCATTAGACTCTGAAAATGATAATTGGCAAAGAGCAATATCAAAAGACAAATTAACTTGGACACAAGTTTCAGATTTAAAGGGACAGCAGAACGATATAGCCATACAGTATGGGGTGCAGTCTGTTCCTACCAATTTTTTAATTAACCCCAAAGGAATAATTATTGCTAAAAATCTGACAAGCGAGGAACTTTATAAAAAGCTAGAAACCTTGTTGGACGAATAGAAGAACAACATACAACATTGCATGGCAAAAGCGGAGGTAAAGTACTAAATTTAGCATTTGTGTTTTCTAATCCTCGCCTTCGCCAATGCTTTTCCGATCTGCGGGTGAAAAATTGAAGATCAGTCCGCCGCAAGCAGGCTGCTAAGCATCAACCGACATTTTTTACTTTTCAAAATACCAACGTCATGAAGTATTTATTCGCCCTGGGCGCAGCGCTGCTGTTGCTCACACCGGCTACTTTTGCCCAAAAAACATTCAAAAAAGCCTTCACTGGCTCTGCGCCTAAAGTGAGTATTGTCATTGAAAGAGCGGAGATTGAAATCAGTGGTTATAATGGCAATGAAATTCAAATTGAAGTCGAAGGTACCTTTCCTGCCCCTCCTGAACGCGCCAAGGGACTCAAACCATTGAACGTTGCCGAAGACAATACGGGCATCGGGCTGGAAATCAAAGAAGCAGGCGGCGTGATGACCGTTAAAAAAGCCAGCTATCAGGAAGGCAAGTACAAAATCAGAGTACCCAACAACGCGGATGTCAAAGTAGAGGTGATGGATTGGCACAAAAGCGACTTGGACATCAAGGACATCAGTGGCGAAGTGGAAATCATTGGCAAAAGTTCAGACATTAAACTGACCAATGTAACTGGCCCAATCGTCTCCAACACTGTAACTGGCAACACCGAGGTCATTTTTACCAAAGTCAACCAAAGTAAACCTTGCCACATCAGTACCATCAATGGTTTTGTGGACGTAACCGTTCCTGCGGATACCAAAGCGAAATTGGATATGTCTACCTTCCACGGCGAGATTTATTCGGACTTGGACATCAAATTTGCTTCGGATGAAAAAAGCAAAGGCCTTAGCCCGCTGCGACGCAACATTTCAGGTGCTAGCCTCAACGGTGGTGGGGTAGAATTGACCATCAAATCCATCAATGGGGATTTGTACCTGCGGAAGAAATAGTGAAATAGCGAAAAGCGAAAAGTCATTCCTGATTTCCGGTCAATATTACCGATACTTTTCGCTATTCGCTATTCACTTTTCGCTTTTCACTTTCAAATCCTTTCCTATCATGAAAAACCTGATCTTTTTGTGCCTGATCTTTTTGTCGGGCTGTATGGGGCATGCCCAAAATTCACCCAGCTCTCCCGCTCAAACACAAAGCAAAAGTGGAGACGCAACGGACTTTACTTACTCCATGCCCAGCGGTAAAAAAGCGGTCTTAAAACTGCCTTTTGCCCGCACCATCACGGTCAAAATCTGGGACAAGGCCGAACTGAAACTCACGACCATCCTCAAAACCACCCGCGAGGAATACAAAAAAATCCATACCCTGGAAGCGGTGGATGGCCAGGAGGAGCTCAACATCAAAACGGATTTCCAGAAGGATTTTTTCAGTGATAAAGACTGGAACAAGGATCGCTCTTTTTGGTGCAGAGATTGTGATTCCTTATTGAATGCAGGTGTTAGCAACATAGCCTGTTACTGCTTGCGCATCGATTACGAAATCACCCTCCCGGCAGGCACTTCTCTGGCCCTGGAAAGCATCTCGGGCGACATTGAAATACGCGGCCACAACGGCCCACTGCGCGCCAAAACCATCAGCGGATTTGTAGATATAGATCGGACCGTTAATACAGCAGCAACCCTGGAGTTTAAAAGTGTAACCGGAGAAATTTACACCGATTTTGACATCGACTTGAGTGGAAATAGCTCGGCTTACAGCAAAAAAGTGGCGGCCAGTATCAACGGCGGCGGCAGTAGCGTTCGAGCAGAATCCGTAAGTGGGGATATTTATTTTCGGAAGCGGGGAAAGTAGCTTGATCGAAGAACCAATTTTGCTCGATTTAAAATCTTGTTCACCCTGTTATTTCAAAAATGACTGTTGAAATAACGAGGTAAGTGATGCTCTATTTCGGCTCAATCAAATCCCACAAGTTCCCGTACAAATCTTCAAAAACAGCCACGGTACCGTAAGTTTCCTCCGCAGGCTCTCGCACAAAGCGAATGCCTTGCGCCTGATAATGCCTGTAATCCCGCCAAAAATCGTCGGTGTGCAGGAATAAAAAGACCCGTCCTCCGGTTTGGTTGCCAATCCGGCTGCTTTGTTCGGCGTTGGCGGCCTGGGCCAAAAGGAGGCAACATTCGCCCTGGCCACGGGGTGCGACCATCACCCAGCGTTTGGTTTCACTCAATGGGGTATCTTCCAAAAGCTGAAAGCCCAGTTTTTGGGTGTAGAACTCGATGGCGCGGTCGTAATCATCCACTATGATGGCAATGTGGGCAAGGCGTTGGTTCATGTCTATTTTTTGGGTAAATATAGTTAAACATAGAAATGGCTCACTCAGATCAGGATTTTGTGGTTTCACGAAGTTTGAGTGACATATTGCCGGGGTGAAACCCCAGTCACTTTTTTAAACGCCCGGTTGAAAGTTGCCTTGGAATTGAAGCCGCTTTCTAGCCCAATTCCCAACAGCGAAAGGTGGGCCATGGTAGGATCGGCCAGCAAGCTTTTCACTGCTTCCACCCGATAGGCATTGACATAGTCGTTGAAGTTTTTTTCAAAAACCCGATTGATGACAGCTGAGAGTACCGAGGAATTGGTGCCCAGTCGACTCGCCAAATTGGCAAGTGCTAGCTCTGGTTCCAGGTACATTTTTTCAGTTTCCATCAAACGAGACAATTGTTCTTTCCAGTGTTGCAGTTCCGCTTCGCTGAACTTATCGGTTTTGGCCACCTCCGAAATTGGGGAATTTTGAGTAAATGGATCAAAAACCAGTTGGCGAGCTTGGGTTTGGGCATACCCTGCGATGCTGAGGTAATAAATTAGCCCGGCATTGAACAGTTCATCCCACCAGTCGTGCCAAAAATCCAGATTCAGCCATAGGTCGATCAAAGTCATGCTCCAACCAATGACACTGGACAAAAAATAGGCCAGCAAAAAATTGCGGAACCAGTCAAAACTCAGCAATTCTGGGTTAGAAAATTGGGTAGGCGACCAGGATCGATATTGACGGTACAACTGGTAAGCCCAGTAAAAATACAAGGCAGTCAGCATAAAAGACAAAATAGCTTCCAGGTATTGGACTCCCCAGGGGAAGTGCAGATTGGTTTTCCACCACTCAACAAAGTCGGGTCCCTGAGAAAACACCAGCAAGTGATAGGCAAGAAAGAGGGCAAATGGTGCCGCATGCCACATATCTTGCCCACGCGGTTGCCAGCGTGTGTTAAATTGGCTTTTCAGGTAAAACCAGCTCAAGGCGGGGATCAATAAATTAAAGTTCCGGGGAAAAAACTCCAAGGTAGTCCATAAGATTTCGATCCCGGCAAAGCCCAACATATACTCCCAAATCTCGAAAGTGAATGCGGCGATCAAAACGCCAAACAGCCCATCTGACCAGCGTCCGTGCCGCCATGCCCTCAGCCAGAACATGCCAGCGTAAATCCACCCCTGGATAAAGGCAAAAAGCAAGGGTGTGGAATACAGGTTGAAATTGAATTGCATGCGTGTAGCTTGAGGAAGGGTGATTCACCAGAGCATCGGTGCACTGATGAATCAATCCTTCAGATCCGAATCAAATACAGGCTTTTTTCTTTGTCTACGGTCAGGATTAGAGATTCTTTGACCCGTTTACCTTCCCAGTAGGGCGCCTCACAAAGGTACAACTTGGTACCCACTGGATAGCTCACCCGATAAACACTACTCCAATTCAGCTTACGGCTAAAGCCTACATTTAAATTTTGTTCGTCGCCGGGAATTTCGGCGCGCACGTACACTTGTTTGCCGATCATCGATTTACCCCCTACTTTGAAGGTGACCATGTCTAAACCTGCTTTTTGTGCAAATGTTTCTACTTCGGGTTGTTCCTTGATTTTTTCCAGACGGTAAATTTCTTCGTATTTTTCAGCCCAGGCTGCGTCAAGCCATTGTTGGTGGCTGATCTCATAAGTTTTACCAAGGTTGATTTTTTGGCCAACATCGGCGGCAGTGATCACTCGGATAAGTTGCCACTTGGTTTTTCGTTTTTCGTAAATGCGCGTACCTGCGGGCATATTTACTGCATGACTACTGAGCCCACCCAGGTGATAGCCGTAGCCGCTGGTTTTGGATTGTTCCGAATCGAAGTGCCGAATATCGATGACTTTGGTGCTCAGCCCGGGGTTTGCCAAGGTGAAACTGACCCGAACTGGGTTGCTGGTACTCTGAGCAGCAAGTTGTAGGCTGAAAAAAAGTAGGGCGCATTGCGCAAAAATCTTGTACATGGTGCAGCGTTTTTAGTGTGAATCAATGGGTCAAAGATTCGATGCTAAAATGATCTAAATGCTGCAAATCAAAATTTGAGACGCCTCAATTTTATTTTGATACTATTTTCTGTTCCACTCGGCGCAGCTTTTCCCCAGCTTTCCGATCAATCTCCTGTTTGCATTGTATGATTAAGCCCTTAATTCCTTTTTCCTGCAAAAAAACATGTAGGGCATTGCTGATAATAGAAGCAACATCCTGAAAATCCTCAGTTTCTAACTCCAACTGCAATTCCAATGCGCCTACCTGCCGCAAGCGATAAGCCCGAAAACCATCCGTACTCCGCGCAATAACCCGACAAATCAAGTCTGGAAAAACCTTGACCATTTCCCCATTGCTACCAGGAAAAATCAAAACATCATCCTCCCGCCCTTCAATGCGCTCCAGGGCAGTAAAGCAAGATCCGCAAGGGCAAGGCTCGGGTTTTTCTACCAAAATATCGTTCAGCTCGTACCGGATTATCGGCTGTGAACTGCGGGTAAAATCAGTGATAATGGGGATAAAACGGGTTTCGTCGAGGTATTTTTTTTCAAAAATGGCGATGTCTTCGTTGAGGTGCATCGTACCGTGAGCACAGGTTACGCCCAGAAATCCTTCGGTGCATTGGTATACTTCGCGCAGCGGAGCAGAAAAGTTTTTTTGAATAAATGCCTTATCCTCAGGATTGAGCACTTCGGCAAAGGAAATCACCAATTGCGGTTTGATGTTTATTTGTTTTGCCAATTGAGCTTCGGCAATCGCCCCCAATACTGAAGGTTGTGCAGCCAGGATGTGGGGCTGGAATACCTCCAGGGCTTGAATCAATTGCTCAATAGGCTGAAAAATGTCAAAAAAGCGAAACTCCAGACTGGCCGATTGCACCGAGCTATACAAATTGCTGTTGGCGCGCAAAAAGAAAGCTACCCGCTGCTTTTTGAACAAACGCAAGGGAACAACCCTACGCAACACCATCCCAGTCCATTGCGCCCGCTCGGTGGGTGACACCAAAAACAGGCCGCGTGTACCACTGGTTCCGGTAGATAAGCCCACCGTTGCGCCTTTTAGTTCCGTGCTAAAATCGCGCGCTATCTCTGCTTGTAACGCCACTTGCATGGCCTCGCTTTGCTTCAGTCCAAGCGTATTGATGGCGTCAAAATTCGCCATGAACCCAGCCTTATTGATGGTTGGAAATTCGCCGAGCGCGGCATGGGCATCGGCCAATTGCTGGTAAAAAGGAGAACGCGTCAATACCTTTCTGCGAAATTTACGCCATTTGCGCTGTTGAAAGCGCTCCAATTTAGCCCGATTGCGGAATGTACCCCGCAAGGTATATTGCAGAAAATACCAGAGAATTTTGAGTTTGAATCCCAACTGGCTGTTCATCGCATTGCATCAGGAGCATCCAGCACCAGGGCTTCTTGCTCGTTCAAAATATCGTACAAATGCTCGTGGTACTCTGGGAAATCCGGCAAATTGTTGTGCCCTCCGCCCTCAATGGTGATGAGGGTGCTGCGGTCGGCGCTGAGGTCGTGTAGTTTTTTGCCCTGCTTGTAAGAGATCAGGCGATCCTTGTTGCCGTGAATGATGAAGATTGGGCAGGTGATTTTTTTCAAAAACTGATCGGTGCGCAAGTGGTAGCGCAACAAATACCGCAAGGGAATCCACCAGGCGTATTGACGGATTTGGTAATAAAAACTCAAATACGGCGAATCCAGAATCAGCATGCGCGGGTGATTCCAAGAGGCGATGCGGGCGCCAATCCCACTGCCAAGTGAACGACCATAGACAACAATCTGCTCTTCGGGGTATTCGGTACTCAGCCATTTGTACACCGTTTGCGCGTCGTTGAAGAGGATGCTTTCGGTGCGGCGGCCTCGGCTTTTACCAAAACCCCGGTAGTCGATCATGAAAAAATCGTAGCCTTTGCCCACAAAATCCTTGGCAAATTTGCCCCAACCCTTCAAACTTCGCGAATTGCCCTTGAGGTAAAACACCACCCCCTGCGAATTGGGCACCTTAAAATGTAAGGCATTGATCAGGCCACCATCTTCCATATCGAAGGTATGTTCCGTGAATGGGAACGGATAGCGGTATTGAAAATGTTTGGGCAGCATTTCAGGGCGAAAAAAGAAATAATCCTGAAAAAAGAAAAAGAATGCACATAGCCCCCCGTAGATCACCACCGGCCAAAACAAAATATTTGCCCAGAAAAAAGGAGACAGTATCCATTCCATAAGTTCAGTTTTCAGCGGTCAGCTATCAGCTATCAGCAGGCAGCAGTCAGTTATTAGCTATCAGCAGGCAGCAGTCAGCTAACGACAATCGGCTGATTGCTCAAAGCTGATTGCTGACCGCTGATCGCACATTAAATTTTCGGGTTTCTTTCTCTGGCTTTCCGGTAAGCTCGTGCGCCAATCATCAGCAGGATCATGAACCCGATGATACCCAGGAGGGTTATGATAAAGTCGAGGGCATTGCGGTACACTGCCAGCAGTACGATGGCCAACAAGAATACCGTTGGCACTTCGTTGAGCAAGCGCCAACGGAAAGAGCTGATGCCCAAATGCCCGGTCTCCATTTTGCGGATCATGCCCTTGCACCACAAGTGGTATCCGGTGAGACCCAACAACAAAACCAGTTTGAAGTGCATCCAGGAATTGACTTTGAACCATTCCCAGCCATAAAGATAAAGGATGATCAACCCGCAGATCCAGGTCAACATCATGGCTGGATTGCAAATGATTTTGTACACCCGCCATTCCATGAGGTTGAACTGCTGGGTGAGGATATCACGCTTGGGTTGTTCGTCGTCCTGGGCTTCGCGGTGGTACACAAACATGCGCACCAGGTAAAACAAGCCAGCGAACCAGGCCACAAAACCAACAATATGCAGAGATTTGAAGAAAAAAAGCATGGAGTTAGGGAGTTTATTTTTTACAAATTTCACAAAAGATTATCCGCAGCGACTGTGCAGGTTTTTCTGCGTTCATCTGCGAATTCATCTGTGCAAAATCTGCGTGAAACACAAATGTACACTAAGTAGTGGGGCAAAAATAAGCGTTTCATTTTCTCTAAGTCAAAGGATTAGATAAGAAACTTAAAATGAACCGTTTACTCATCTAATCCTTTGACAAAATGAAACACTTATTTTTTATCGCCCCTTGGATGAAGAATTTCACGAAAATTAGTGATTTGTGATACAAAATCCAATCATAATTTGATCTAAATTGCCCCTAATTAATTGCTATCCCGATGGATTTTCAAAAAGATGTTGTAGAACGCAGCTACCAGATGCCGGTAGTCATTGATTTTTGGGCAGAATGGTGCGGCCCTTGCCGGATTTTGGGCCCCGTCATCGAAGAGATGGCTCAAGAACAAGCAGATCGCTGGGCATTGGTCAAAATTGATACTGAAGAATATCCAGATATAGCCGAAGGCTTCGCCATTAAGAGCATTCCCTGCGTAAAGATGGTCTTCCAGGGCAAGGTGATCGCCGAATTTACCGGAGCGATTCCTCGGGCGCAAATTCAAAAGTGGTTGGATCAATTCTTGCCTCCAGTGGAAGCAATGGAAGAAGAAGAGGACGATTTGAGCGCCCTGCTCGAAGCAGTTTCCGCAGGCATCCCTGGTGCATTGGAAGCCTTGATCGAATTGGTAGATGAAAATCCAGAAATCCTCATTGCGCGTTTGGCGCTGGCACAGCAGTTGGTGATTCCAGATCCTGCAACTGCCCGTCAATTGATTCACGACATTCAGCCTGGCGATGAGCTGGCAGAAGCTGCTGCCGATGTACGCATGATCGCGGATTGGATTCAGTCGGTACCGTCCACCATCAATCAGGCAGGTGTTTTGCTGGGTGAAGCACAACAACTGGCCACCAGCGGCCACATCGAAGAAGCCCTCAAAAAAATCATTGAGGCCGTAATGGTCGATAAAACCTTTAACAACGATCAACCCCGCAAAACGGCGATTGCCTTGTTTCGGAGTTGGGGCATCAAACATCCTTTGACCCTGAAGTACCGCAAACGGTTTGATATGGCGGTGGATTAATTCAGGGGCGAGCAGTGCTGGTTTTGCTGGTTTACGAGTATCTCTAAATATTTTTACAAGGCAGAAACACCTTCGCCATTTCGGTTTCCCAACTCATGCTTTTAGCTGCGGAAGCGACCGACTGCTGGTTTTGTTTCCAGTTTTGGTACAGCAAAAGCAGAAACTGCTCCAATGCTTGTCTACTCTCCATCCAGGGCTGATGCAAAATCAGGCTATGCTGGGCATACGTTTGGAGCAGGCTTTCCAATTCCGGTTCTGCGCTGCCATTGACCAAAGCCAGAATGGGCTTTTGCGCCTGCAAGTACTCAAACAGCTTGGAAGTTACGATTCCCATCAGCTCGGGACTGTTCCAACTCAGCAGCAAGTTCAGGTGGGAGGCATGCTGCAATGCCAATACCTGCGCATGCGGCAGTTGCCCCAGATCATTGAGTAAATCCAGCATTTGATGCGCAGTTGCCCATTCCCGCCACAGCGCGCCGTCTTTTCCGCACACTACAATTTGCAGTTCCGCAGCAGGTATTGCTCCCGTTTGAACCAAGCGCTGCAATGCCCAAAACAAAAGCACTGCCGATTGCAGGCCGGGATACAATGCGCCGGTATACAGCATGGTGAATTTTTCAAAAACAGGAATACGGTGCACCTCCACCTGCTGCGCCATTGGCGCATTGTACAACACCTCAACTGGCCGACCGTAATGCTCCTGCAAATGCTGCGCCAAGCCCTCCGAAACGGTAGTCAATAACCGGGCGCGTTGCAAAATCCATTTTAAAATCCGGTGTTGAACCCGAGGAAAAAACACATTCTTCAGGCGAGGATCTACCGGAATGTCTCGAAAATCGGCAATCCAGATCAAATGTGGGAAACGGCGTGCCAACAGAAAAGCCAGAAAATGATCGGACATTGGTCGAAAAGAGGAAAAAACATGGCTGATTTCTCCTTGTCGGATCAACTTGCAAGCTTGCCGATACCCCCTTAAAATGTAGAAGATTCCGCCATCTCCAAAAATTACATTCAAAGGAAAACTATCCAGTGCGCGGCGCAACCAACCGATGCCGGGTTTTTGCTTCAGATTGGTGCTAAAGTGGGTAGTGTTTTTTTGGCTGAATCGCCAGATAAACCACCGAAAATCAAAACTGGGAATGGGGTGAATTTGGGCATCACCCATAGAAGACAATGCTTCCTGGTCAAAAATGAACGCATGAGCGGTGGTAATGACCTGAATGTTTGTCCAGTATTGTGGTGCCATCTGGCAAAAACGGGCATTGCGCAGCGTCCCTACGGTTTTGATGGGCGGAAAATAGTAGGCGATTTGTAAGATGCCTTTTGAACCTGGAATTGCAGGGTCGGTATTCATTTATGCCGGAACTAGGTGCATCAAAAAATCGGGCGATAGCCAGCGCCGCAAAATTGAATCGCCCAAACACTGATTCAAGTACCGGGTACACGCTGCCGCTAAAATGGGCGAAAGATACTGCAAGAACGGAACAGATGGCGCAAGAAAAGTGGTTTGCTGGATGCGAAACCCCATTTGCTGGGCCAGGTCTTTCACTTCTTCGAGCGCATGCGCCTGTATGGAAAATCCTTGCTGCACCACGCCTTTTCCTGGCAGCAAACGCGCCAATGGCCGCAGCAACTGACGCAAGCGAAAATCCCAGGAGCTTTTATTGGTAAAACTGATGCCCAATGTCCCGGTCGGTTGCAAATGCTGGCGTACCCATTCGAGGTGGTTAAGGAGAGCCGCTGGCTCCAAGTAAGTGACCAAACCCAGCATAAAGATGTGGTCAAAGCGATTTTCCACATCTGTCCAATTCTGGATATCGCCGAACCGGCGTTTTTCAACTGGAATCTTGCTGTGTGCCAGCATGGCCGCCGAAAGATCGGTTGCGGTATAGTCAAAAGAGGAAAATTGATTAGAAAGTACATGGTACAATGTGCCATTGCCCGCGCCAATATCCAGAATGTTTTTTCCTGAAAAATTCTGGCCTGCCAATGCACTTTGCAAACGTGCTTCAAACCAATATTGCAAGTACGGTTGCTCTACAGCGTACCGCAATGCATAAGTACTGGCCAGTTGATCAAAAAACTGCAGCACTTTCTGCTGGTGCGGTAGGAGCCTCTGCATGAAGGTAATTTAAGGCGTGAAGCAGGATGATGTACTGATCCTGGACAGTGTGCAGGTCGAACCGGGTTTGAGCCAATTCACGGCCATTTAATCCCATTTGCTGCAAAAACGAATAATTTTGTTGCAGCGCCTGGCGCAAGCTCGATTCCAGTTGAGCGGCGTTGCGGGGCTCAACCAACCAGCCGTTCCAGCCAGCCCGAACGGCATCTTGACAGCCGGGTACATCGGTAACGATCACGGGACGTCCCATCGACATGGCTTCGAGCACCGATCGGGGCATTCCTTCCCGATAGGAGGGCAAAACCACCACATGGGCTTTGGCAATCAAAGGGCGCACATCTTCCACTTGACCAAAGTATTTGATGGTGCCTTTTTTGATCCATTGTTGCAGGAGATTTTTGTCAATGGCATCGGGATGTTCTGCCTGATGGCTTCCAGCTACCCAAAATTGAACCCCTGGGTTATTTTTGCGGATGCGGGTCGCAGCGGCAACCAATTCGACCAGGCCTTTGTCGTACAACATTCTTCCCAAAAACAGGAACACAAATGGCTGTTTTCGAGGCAGGTAAGTCTTTGAAAAATGATCGGTATCCACTCCCGATCCTCCCACCACTACCCCTTGTCCGGGCTGGAGGATTTTCAAGGATTTTAGCAATTCATAATCCGATTGGTTGTGAAAAGCCACTTTCTCAACGGCCTGAAAAGCAAATTTGTACAAGCTCCGCACAATCCAGTTGAGCCAACTTTTGTGCAAAAAAGAATAGCCCAACCCTGTAACGGTTGGAATAATCGGTACCTGCAAAACATTGGCCACGATGCTGCCCATGATGTTGGGCTTGATGGTAAAGCTAAGAATGGTGGTGGGCTTTTCTCTCCGGATGATGGTGTACAACTCGTAGAGAAAACGCAGATCCTTGTAAGGGTTGGCTCCCAATGGAGCGAGGTGCTTCAAGTGGTGCAATCTGCAAAATTCCCATTTTTGAATAGCAGCAGAATACTTGTCTTGGGGAGCCAATACAAGCACATCATACCCCGCCTCAGCAAGATACTCAATGAGTTTCATCCTGAAATTGTACACATTCCATGCGGAATTGGTAATCAGGATGATTTTTTGTTTTTTTAAAAAAGTAAATTTCATCAGATTCAATGGCATACTTCTACAGCCTAAGATAGCTTGAGGATCGCAGTATCTTAGATGCTGTTGTGGTGTTGAATTAAGCCAAAGGGTGATAAAAAAGAAGAGTGATGCGAAAAGACAATTTATTCGCAACTATTTCTCAAAAATAGCACTACAAGAAATTATTTCCAAATTTCAGTCCCAATTCTTCGGTTATTTTTTTGATTTCCTGTTCTTTTCCTTTCGGATGAATCAGCAAAATATCGTCTTCATCTACGACGATGTAGTTTTCCAGGTCTTTGATCACCACCAATTTGTCTTTGGGTGCGCGCAACAAGCAGTCACTCACATTGAACAACAAATTTGGCCCCAGGTTGGTGACGTTGTCTTTTTCATCCTTCTCAGCCTCTGCATGCAAAGAGCCCCAGGTACCCAAATCTGACCAGCCAAAACTGGAAGGGATGGTGTACACGTTGTCAGCCTTTTCCATGATGGCGTAATCAATCGAAATGCTCAAGGTATTCGGATACACCCGATCGATGTAGGCCTGCTCGTTGGGGGTGTTGTAATGCTCTGGTTCGGCGCCCAATACCGTGAGAATTTCATTGGAATGTTGGGCAAAGGAAGCCAGGAGGCTTTCTACCCTCCAAATGAAAATGCCTGCATTCCAGAGATAATCGCCACTTTCCAAGAAAGTCTTGGCCTGTTCAAGAGGTGGTTTTTCAGTAAACCGGAGTACTTTATGTACTTCTCCTTCAACTGGAGTTTTGGTATAATTGATGTAACCATAGCCAGTATCCGGGCGGGTAGGCTGAATACCCAGGGTCAGGAGTGCATTGTTTTTTTCGGTAAAATCCAGGGCGGTTTGCAAGGATTTCACAAAATTGGCCTCATTGAGGATGATGTGATCCGAAGGTGCCACCACCAAATTGGCGTGTGGGTTGAGCGCTTGCAATTTTAATGCAGTGTAGGCGATGCATGGAGCGGTATTGTTGCGCGATGGCTCGCAGAGGATTTGGTTGTCGCTGATCTCGGGGAGGTGCTCTTTCACCAGTTCGCGATAGATGCCATTGGTGACGATAAAGATGTTTTCGGCAGGACACAGCTCGAGGAATCGCTCGAAAGTCATGCGCAAAAGGGACTTGCCAATTCCCAAAATATCCAGAAACTGTTTGGGACGTGCAGTACGGCTCGCTGGCCAAAACCGAGAGCCAACGCCGCCAGCCATAATGGCAACGTAGGTGTTGTTGTTGGGCATTTGTTTCAGTTGATGATTATTCGGTAAAAATAATAATTAATACCATATAAGTATGACGCAAAAAAATACTTCCCGATTTTTTGAGCTTCTAGTTCTTGGCGGTCAAAAAGACCCGCAACTCCTCCAAACGATCGGTATTGATCAAATCAACACCCGCAGTTTGTAGGACTTTCCATACGTTTTCATTGTCTGGTGAAGCCCAAAATCGAAGTTTTTTGCCTTCATCGTGTACCCTCTTCAGCATTTCGTCCAGTTTCTGCTTTTCATCGGCAGGCATTTCGCCGCTGCCCCTCCATTTGAAATGATTGTGGTAATCGTCGCTGATGATGGGCATCAGATTGGGCGTGATATTTTTGCCCAAATCGTTGGGGCGGCCATCCAGACTGGCCAGGCGCTGACTTTGTTTGCGGAGGGTCTCGATGGGGCGATCGCCCGAAAGAACAACCTGAACCGGCGCCTCGTTGCAATTGCCATCCGTACACATTTTTAGGATGTCGGAATATTTTGCAAACAATTTTTCCAATGCCCGATAGCTTGCTTCTCCATTGACCTTGATGTCGATAAACAAGTAAAACGGAGCAAAGAAATCAGGATAAACTTTTCCGCCCATTTTTTGAATGTGGGCGCGCAGGGGGCGAAGGTACATTTGTTCCAGGGTACGGGCCGGACTGCGGAAATAAGGGCGGTTGTGCGCCACATACAAGGAATCGTTCATCAAAAACACATCGGCTTCCACGCTGGTGAATCCTTCTTTCAAGGCATCAAACAGGGGCCGGTTGTGCTCGTAATCGTTGTGGGCGTGGGCATTTCGCAAAGGCGAAACAGGAGCGATTTCCGGCAGAGCAAAAGGCGCTACGGGTTGCGTCCAGGCCGTTTCCTTATCGCCTACCTGATAGGGGTTTTCCTTGTTTTTGCTCGAAACGATTTTGGCGCGTACAAACCATTCATTGCCCGTCAAGGTATAGCTGATATTGGCGTCATCCTTGGCTTTGAGGTTGATTTCTTTGAGTACTTCGGCATTTTTTTTGCCTTTCAATACCCCAATAAACTGAATCTGGTAGGTTATGCCCCTTTCGGTTTTGAGGTGAAAGGAAATGGCCTTGCTCGATTGTGTCAATTGATCCAACTCAACGCCGGTGGTGGCATAAAACTGGCCCGCTTCCATGGCTTCTACGATTGCACCACCGTGCAAGGAATCGGTTTTGACCATCACCCAGCCCCGTCCGGTATTGCAATAATTGGCCCCAAAGTTGAAGTAGTCGTGGCTGTCGTCGGTAGCCAACCCGTACAGGAGGGGTTGCCCGATTTGGACGTAATGCAGGTTGATTTCGTCCCATAGCGTTTCCATGCTCACGTGGGTTTTGTCGCCGTAATTGACAGCGGCAGGGTGGCCGTTGTACACTTCAAAGAAGCGCTCGTATTGTAGCCCCATCATGTCAGCAGGGCTAATGGCAAACTGAAAATTGGGGTGATTGATGTGCGGAAACATAGGCTGCCCGGTGAGGCGCCGCTGTGCCATTACCGCGTTAATATTGCTTTGCATGACCTCGGTCACGCTGTTGCCAAACTGCGTCAAAACCACCCCTTTGATGTTGGTGGCATTGAGGTGAATGGGTTTGCCTTTGTATTGGGAAGAGATCTCTTCGCTCTGCACGATGAGGAATCGGCCGGGTTCCTGAAACAACGGTGCGTATTCCTTCAGGGTTTTGAGGCGCACGTGCAGGGAGTCATTGCCTTTTTTTTCGAAATTCACCCAAGCTGGGCCGTATTTTTCGAGGTATTTGTTGAAAGCCCTTCGTCGTTGAGGGGCTTTGGGGAGCCATTGCCAACGCTGGCCGTCTTGCAAGGTATTGTGGTCGGAAAGGGCTACAAAATTATAGCCATGCTCTTTGTACCAGGCCATAATCATTTCTGGGTAATCGTCACCGTCACTCCACAAAGAGTGGGTGTGGAGGTTGCCCTTGTACCATTTTTGGGCACACAAAGGGCTGATTATACAGAGGAGAATGGATAACAGCAGTATTTTTTTCATGACCTATTTGGCTTTGAAACCCAAAGGTCTGGAATCTGGGGGATTTGACAAATTAATTTTTGGTTTTTACCACAGAGAAAACCGAGAAGGCCAAAGATGGCGCAGGTTTAGCCGTTCTATTCCAAACAAAAATATTTCCTTATCTTTACTACGGTTCATTCAGAACGACCATTTACTTACAACCAAACGAAAACAAACATGTGGAAGGAATTTAAAGAATTTGCCTTGTCAGGCAGTCTGATCGACACGGCTATTGCCTTTGTAATGGGTGCAGCATTTGGAAAGGTAGTCACTGCCTTTGTGGAAAAAATGTTTGCGCCAGTAGTCGGCTTACTGTTGGGTGGCATTAACCTGGCCGACAAGAAATGGGTACTCAAAGCCGCCGTAGGCGACGCACCTGAAGTGGCCATTGCCTGGGGTGCCTTTATAACTGCCAGCATCGACTTTTTGGTGGTGGCCTTCATCATGTTCCTGGTCATCAAAGGGATCAATGCATCCAAGCGCAAAGCAGTGGAAGCAGCACCAGCCGCTCCTGCTGGCCCAACAGACATTGAGTTGTTGGGGGAAATCCGGGATTTGTTGAAGAAGTAAGTTTTAGTTATTAAGTATTGGGTCGCTTCGACTTCGCTCAGCGGCCCAATACTTAAAACAGAAACATTACATCTTCACCTTCGACTCAGCCCACCATTCTTCGTTCTCCCAATAGTTGTCCCAGCCCAGGCTGCGGTATTTTTCGTTGATCTCTACATCGCGTTCGCCGATGGAGAACTCTTTCAGGATATCATTGGCAAAGCGGAAAAGGTCTTTTGACCAAATCACAGGTTTGGATTTGCCGGTTTTGTAGCTTGTCCAGGTACCATCATAGCGGATGCCACTGCCTTGATTGGGGGTAGCCGAGAAAAACCAGAGTTCGATCGGCGCTTTGTCGTAGGAACCAAAATCCATTTTCAGTTTTCCAGTGAATTTTCCCGAGTATTTACTCAAGCTGTCTTCGGCGAGGGTAAAGGTGCCGTTGGTAGAGTAGATGCGTTGTACGCCCATGTCGCCTACCTCTTCGGTATCCAAGTTGGGATCACTCACCTGCGCCAAGCTGTCCAGGCGGAGGGTACCTTTGAAAGCAGTAACTACTTTCTTGTGGCGGTTTTTACCGGTAATGTGATAGAGGAAAGGATCTTTGGCGTCTTTGGTTACTTCTGAAAAATAGAATTCAATTTTGTAGCGGTCTTCCCCGTAAAAACCCAGTTCAGCCCAGTCGTGGCTTACAACGACATTGGACAAATCTAGGGTATCCAGAATGCTGTGCATGCCTGCACTGGGAAGCCATTTCAAAGTAATTGGTTTAATTTCGTTTTCGGCAATGTCTTCTGAGCGGAGGGTATCTGCCCCTTCGGCATGGGTAGTCAGCGGCGTTGGTTCTTCGGTTGATTGTTTGGCTGCTTTTTGGGTGCATTGCATCATGCTGAAACAGCAGAGCGCAAAAGCAGTCACAAACAAGGAAATCTGCAAAAGTTGTTTTTTCATGGTATTGTTTTATGTTGGTGTTTTAAAGTTGTCAGAACCAAACATGCTTTTGAGCATAAACGCTGCCCAACCCAAATAAATGAGCACATCGGCCACAAAAAGATTGCCCACCCAGGAGAGCCAGGTCACGGTCAGGTAGGTTTCGATGGGCTTGGTACCCAGGTAATAAAACAGAATATAGCTCTCGGTGCGCAGGCTCATGGCCGCAGTTGTTACCGCCAAACTGCGCAGCATGGCGTTGGCGTGTTTTTCCCATTGCTTTTGGCGGGCGTATTGCCAGGCTTGCCAAGTAAAAAGCCACCAGACGATGCACTGAAAGGTAAAACCTACCCGCGCGGCCAGTCCACCATTGGCATAAATGGCCAGACCCAATCCTGAAGGGCAAGCCAGCACCAAAATGACCAATACGTAAACAAGCCCTAGCCAGCGGTGCAGCAATGGCCAGCGGCGGTACAAAGCTGGAATAAGCTGTAATGCACCAGTTGTCATCGCAAACCAACTGCTGGCAATGTGGATGTAAAAGGAACCCTGGAAAAGAGGTTTGTCAAGTACCGCATCTGTCTTTGTGCCTAAAAAGCCATGCAAAGGATTGAAACTGAAATAAGGGATGATTTTGGTGCCCATGAGGCAGGCAAAGGCTAGGATACTTGCCGCAACGACAAGTAAGAGATTCTCGAGAAAAATGTGAAAATTGCGGTTAATGGTTGCTGGCATAGTTTGTTTCAGGGGTTTAATTTTCCGATCAACCCCGATATATCTTCCAAAAGTACAAAAAACACAAAACAAACGCCAGGAGAAATATTTACTGGGTTTTCACAGGGAACTTCCAGTTACAATCTCTGATTGTCAAAATTACACTTTCTCTCCGAAGGGCGATAAAAAAACAAATGTTCATTTTGCCCCAATACCAAGGTCTTTTTCTGATCTCCTGCCGTCTACACACGAGAAGTCCAATTTTTCTTTACCTTTGTACCAATATTTTACCTTCCGATACTGGGATATGTCGCTGGATACCATTAAGAAGCCAATAGATCAGGAACTTATCAAGTTTGAACAGCATTTCAAACAATCCATGCGCAGCTCTGTTCCGCTGCTGGACAAAATCACCTATTACATTGTACGCCGCAAAGGGAAGCAAGTCCGTCCGATGTTTGTTTTTCTGGCTGCTCAGGTATGTGGGGGGGTTGTGGAAGCAACTTATGTTGCCGCCTCCCTGGTTGAACTGCTCCATACCGCAACTTTAGTACACGATGATGTAGTGGACGATTCCATGGAACGCCGGGGATTCTTTTCGGTCAATGCTTTGTGGAAAAATAAAATTGCAGTGCTGGTTGGTGATTTTTTGCTTTCCCAAGGGTTGCTTTTGGCCATCCGCAACAAGCAGTTTCGAGTACTCGAAATTGTATCTGATGCCGTAAAAGCCATGAGTGAAGGCGAATTGCTGCAAATTGAAAAAGCCCGTCGACTCGACATCAAAGAAGAAATTTATTACGAGATCATACGCCAAAAAACCGCTTCGCTCATTTCTTCGGCCTGCCAGGCTGGAGCTGCTTCGGCTACTACCGACGAGGATGCCATTGAGCGCATGCGCCTATTTGGAGAAAAAATTGGCCTTGCCTTTCAAATTAAAGATGACTTATTTGACTTTGGTGTCGATGATGTAGGCAAGCCCTTGGGAATCGACATCAAGGAGAAAAAGATGACCTTGCCCCTGATTTATGCGCTCAATGAAAGCGACGCCAGTACGCGCCGACACATCATTGGTTTGGTGCGCCGCCACAATGAAAACCCCGAAAAAGTCAAAGAAGTAATCGAGTTTGTCCGCCAAAGTGGAGGCATCCAATACACCGAAAAGGTGATGCTGCGTTTCCGGCAAGAAGCATTTGATATTTTGGAAACTTTCCCGGAATCAGCATCCAGAACGTCGCTCCGAGACCTGGTGACTTTTGTAACCGAGCGAAAGAAGTGATCAAAATCCCTTCTTCCCTTTCATCTTTTTTTTCAGGTTTTTGGTAAAAAAGTGCTCATCTATTACCCCTATCAGGCGGTTCCAGGGGTTGTAAACGGGCAATGCACCCGCATCGGAAACTTGAATAATGCCAAATGCCTGCTGTAGGTTATCCGCACTTACCAAAGGATGGATATCGGGCAGCATGTATTCACTCACCAGTGCATCTAAATCTTTTTTCTTGCGCGCTTCCATCAGCCTGAATTCAGGCAAGACACCCATCAGGTTTTGCCATTGGTCAAATACCAGAAAATTTCGCTCCAGGCGAAGTTGATAAATCTCCAGCACATCCCGAATGCGATCCGTAGTATACACCCGCGTGAAATTTCCCCGCATCATTTGGTCTACTTTGAGCTGTCCGACCAAGTGCTCGGTTCGAACCGAACGGTATTCATTTTCAGCGGTAAAGAATACAAAAACGCTAATCAAAACAAACATGGGGTTGGAATGAAATGCATTCACATCGGGGAAAAAGAACGCCAACAGGCCAGTCCCAATTGCAAGCATGAACACCGCCAGAAGCTGGCCAATTCTTGCCGCTACCAAGGTTGCTTTTAAGCGACCGAGGCCGATAGAAAGCAGTGCCCGCAATATCCTGCCTCCATCCATCGGAAACGCTGGAATAAGGTTGAAGCCGGCCAGGATGACATTGAGGAAAGCCATGAAAAAGAGAAAGCGATCCAGGTCAGAATATTCGTTTAGAAAATAATTGCCTTCGGAAAATACCACCCCATTGACAATCTCCCAGCGTTGCTCCGGGCTGAACTTTAAAAGATAAAGGCTTAACAAAGCCGCAATGGCCACATTGACCAAGGGGCCGGCAATGGCTACCCAAAACTCGTGCGCTGGTTTTTCGGGCAAATGATCCAATCGAGCAACCCCTCCAATGGGCAGCAAGATGATGTCCCGGGTGTTGACTCCATACCGACGAGCAGTCAAGGCGTGTCCAAATTCGTGCAAAATCACCAAAAAGAACAAAACGAACACAAAAATGGCCGACCACATCATGGCCAACTTGTCCCAATTGGTATCGTATCCTGCATACAGGACATAACCCAAAACCAATACAAAAAACGTCCAGTGAACCCGAATCGGGATGCCAAAAACACGGGCAAATCTAAATGCTCCAGTCATAAAAATAATGCGTTGAGGTAGTGTGGCGTTGAGTGAGGCAAAAATTTGAACCCTTCTCTGCCTTATTAGTTTTTAACCGCGGGTTTGTTTGCTACCGATTCCATTTGCACCTTCCAGCCTGCACTTTCGCCAATGAAGCGGATCAAATCCAGGATTTGGATGCCTTGGTCGCGAGCCTGTTTGATTAAATCACTCTCACGGGCTTTTTGTTCAATCAGGTCGCGGGCTTTCTTATTGAGCTTGTTGTAATCTTCCGGGCTGAAAGTATTGAAAGAGCCCTCCGAAATGTCGTAATAATCAATGCTGTGGTCAATAGAAATGATTTCCGGCTCTTTGGGAATATTTTTGATGGTTATCGTTTTCAGGGCGGTATCTGCTTTGATGTCCAGTCCTTCCAAATTATAACCTACTGACACCTTTGCTTTTACGCGAAGCAAAGCTTTTTTCCTAAAAATCCACCAATCGTACCGCCAGTAATCTTTGTGGTTGTACAATTCTGAAAAATAGCCTTCAATGGTAACCAACTTGGCCACGGTGCGTATTTTTTCCAAAAGTACCGTAGCTTCTTCCTGCGTAACTACGTGTTCTTTGGGAAGAAAAATGCTGCGGGCTATCCAAAACCCGGCAATAAATACCCCAACGATGACCAATCCAAGCAATAAACGACGCATAGCTGATTATTTTGGCTCAAGATAATTAATAGAAATAATGTCTAATCCTTATTTTTCCTCATCCTCTGGGCTGATTTCTTCGCCGGCTTTTTTGTCTTTCACTTTAGCACTCACCGGATAGCGCACTCCACGGTAACTTTTAAGGATGACTTTAACCGATCCTATCGAGATCGGAGATTCAATCATCAGTGGAAGGTGGTTTTTATCGTCGGTTGCCCAAATGGTCAGATTCGAGCTTTCTTTAAAGATATAGCCCTTAATCACTTCAGGATTGAAAGCAACTGTATTGAAATGGCCCATCCCACGAATTTTCTTGTTGGGGAATTTTCCTTTGTAATTCACCTTGAGTGGCCAGGTCTTTTTGTCGATGAATATTTTGATGGGAAAATCTTGTCCGGGGCGCATTTGATCAAAGTTGAGGTTGCGTGCACAGTAAATCATCGAGAGAATGTCGTGAATGCAGGCATCTGCGTCGTATTCGGTCAATTCCGCCACGTCTTTGGTTTTGCCTCGCAGGGATTTGATCTTGCGGTTTTCGCGGTCAAAAGTCAATTTATCGTACAGGGTGTAATTGCCTTCATGCACCTCTCGAGTAGAGGAGATGGGCAGTAGGTTGGTTTTGTCTACATAGACATCATACTTGTCGCGAACCTTGAAAAAGGCGTCGTAGCCCCTGTACGTTCCCCCATGGGCAGAAAAATGGTAGCGATCCCCCTGCTCTTCCACCTTGAAGACCACCTCTCCGGCAGACATCCAGATGAAATTCCAGTTGTAAAATACCTTGTAAACCATCTCTTCGCCATGCTTGAACACCTGGTTGTCCATGTCGCACTGGTCGCCCGCATACATCGGAAGGTGATTGGGTTTTCGTTCTGGTTGGGGCAAACGGAATGCCACCAATACAAACACCAGTGAAAAAATGCCAACTTTCATCAGCCTGGAGAAATTCATAAGTATTTCATTTTGATTTCAAGAAATATGTCCAAGGGCTACCCTTAGTATGACGCAAAAAATTACTTAAACAACAAAGTAGTCAGCAAGGATGCTGCCATTCAGCTTTTTTTGACTATAAAAATCAATCCAAGTAACGCCGGGAATACCAAGTTTAGTACGAACAAGGTATAGGATGCCGCCAGGATACTCAGGGAATTGCCTCCCCAAATGCCCCATACCAACAGGGCGATCTCGCCGCGGGCCAACAAGCCCAATACTGGCGGCAAGGGAATGGCAGTTTGCAACAAATAAATGGTACCAACGCCAGCCAATGCTGCATCCAGCGGAAGTTGAATGCCATAAAACCGCAGCATGGTATAGTACTGGATGCTGTACAGCAAATAGCGCAGTAACGCAAAGCCCAATCCACCCAGAAAAGTAGCCCGTCGATAATGTTGCATTACCTCAAGAGCTTGATTCAAAATAAGTTGGACGTATCTCCAGCACCCTTTCCAGGTTTTTTGCTGGTAATGAACTGAGTAATGATGCAAAAGCGAAGGGATGCCCACTACGCCTATGATCAACAATAAAAAAAAAATAAAGGATACCGCCAGCAGCAAAAGATCCCGATTTTCAACTTGCCAATGGCTGGCATACTGACCCAACCACAGCAATGAAGGCACCCCCATCCCCAGCAAAACCAAAAATTGGCAATAGTTTCCTGCGGCAGTAGCCAAAATAATTTTGGCTTTTTGGGTTTCAGGTGCCAAAAGCCAGCGCCCCAGGTAATCGCCACTGCGATTGGGCAGAAGCATGGAGGCTGCAACACCCGCCAATACCGCTTGTAGGCTTTGTCCAAAATTCATCCCACTCCAGGGCTGGGTAAATTTTCGCCATTTCAAAGTCTCCAACAGCCAATTGCAAGGCATTAGCAGGGCGCACCATAAAAACCACTGCATTTTTGCACCCGAGAGGTTTTGACGAAACAATTGCCAAAGCTGCGCAAAATCGTTGCGGCGAAACAACTCCGCATAGAAACCCCATACAATCGCGGCGACCAACAACAGCCGCAACCCGAGCCATGCCCTTTGCTGGAAAGTTGCCTTTTGAAACCAATTGCCTGGAGAAGGTGTAGTGTTATGCAAAACAAAGAGTTTTAAAAAGTTTGTTTAGCTGTAAAAATAAAGCTACTTTGCAGCAAAAAACAGCGGGTGGCAGAAAAACTGGAAACTTATCGCATTTTAGGGGTAGATCCCGGAACCAATATCCTGGGCTACGCCATTTTAGAAGTTCATGGCGCAGAATTAAAACCTACCGATATTGGGGTCGTGTACTTAAATCAATTTGAAGACCATCCCCAAAAGCTCAAGCATATTTTTGAACGGCTTACCAGCATCATTTCGCAATACGGACCCCGCTATCTGGCCATCGAAGCACCTTTTTATGGAAAAAACCCCCAATCCATGTTGAAGTTGGGTCGTGCACAAGGCGTGGCCATGGCAGCAGCCATCACCAAAGGCTTGGAGATCACCGAGTATTCGCCCAAAAAAATCAAACAATCCGTAACAGGCAATGGAAATGCGGCCAAAGAGCAGGTAGCCGCTATGTTGCAGAATACCCTCAAAGTCAATCTGGATGGCCAATACCTGGATGCCACCGATGCACTGGCGGCAGCTGTTTGTCATTACTACCAGTCGCGCTCGCCGCTGGGTGGGTCAGGAAAAAAATACAACGACTGGTCGGCGTTCATCAAAAATAACCCCGACCGAAAAGGATAAGTAATTTTTTGCGTCATACTAAGGCAAGCCAAACCCAGTAACCATGCCAAAGACTTATTGGAACAGCGTCAATCCTTACCCCCAGTGGTTCAACCTCGTCAATCGTCGAACCTTGAGGGCGGATTTTATAGCCGGGCTTACGGGTGCAATCATCGCATTGCCGCAGGGTCTGGCTTTTGCCATGATTGCGGGATTGCCGCCCGTGTATGGCCTGTATACGGCCATTCTACCGCCCATCATTGCCGGGCTTTTTGGATCTTCGCTGCACATGGTATCTGGCCCCACTACTGCCAATTCGCTGGTTATTTTTGCGGCATTGAGCCCCATTGCCGTCCCAGGAACGCCCGAATACCTCAGCCTGGCACTGGTGATTACATTCATGGTCGGCCTGATCCAATTGGGGTTTGGACTGGCTCGTTTGGGTGTTTTTGTCAATTTTGTATCGCATACGGTAGTGGTAGGTTTTACCACTGGCGCTGCTATCTTGATTGCCAACAGTCAATTAAAAAACGTATCGGGCATTGTCATTCCGAATGGATTGAGTGCCGTGGAAACGCTTTATGTTTTTTGGGAAAAATTCGATACCGCTAATTTTCAGGTTTTCACCGTTGCGGCCATTGCTTTTTTGGTTGCCCTGATCATCAAGACTTTGAATTCCAGATTGCCTTATTTGATAGGAGGTCTTTTGGCGGGAAGTGTGGTAGCTGCCCTGTTTGGTGGAGCTGCCGTTGGAATCAAATTTGTGGGCGCTATTCCGCGAGGTTTACCGCCATTGAGTTGGCCGCATTTTTCCATTACTGACTTTTCCTCGCTATTCCCCAGTGCCTTTGCGGTAGCCATGATTGGATTGATCTCGGCCATTGCCATCGGCAAAAGCATTGGCACGCATTCGGGGCAAAGAATTGACAGCAACCGGGAATTTATTGGTCAAGGTCTGGCCAATATCATTGGAAGTTTTTTCTCTGCATATGCTGGTTCCGGGTCATTCACCCGCTCGGGAGTCAATTTCCAGGCCGGTGCCAGAACGCCTATTTCGGTGGTTTTTGCATCTACCCTATTGTTGCTGATTGTGCTTTTCATCTCACCCCTGGCAGCCTATTTGCCCATCCCTGCAATGGGTGGAATCATCATGCTGGTGGCTATCAACCTAGTTGATATTCCAGAAATCAAGAGCATTGCCAAATCAAGCAAGCTGGAAATGACCGTTTTTTCCAGCACTTTCATCGCTACCTTATTGTTTGATTTGGAGTACGCTATTTTTCTGGGCATCATCATTTCGTTGACATTCTTTTTGTACAAAGTAGCTACGCCCAATATCGCCACCATGGCCCCCGATCCCAGCAAACCCGACAACAGTCTCACCTTTATTAAGCGCAAACCGCAATTGCGCGAATGCGCTCAAATCAAAATTATCCGCCTCGACGGTCCGATTTTTTATGGCGCAGTAGACCATATTTCCGATTTTTTTGACGCAGTGCGCGAAGGGAATCAGCAATATTGCCTGATCCTGTGCGAAGGGGTCAATTTTATCGGTTTGGCTGGGGCGCATTGGTTGTACGAAGAGGCCGAGCGCTGGAAGGCACGGGGAGGAGGGCTCTACCTCAGCAACCTGAAGGTAGTAGCGCAAGACGTGCTAATCGCCAGTGGCTATAAAGCTCAAATTGGGGAGCATCATTTTTTTCTGGCCAAAAAAGAGGCCATAGAATACATTTACACCCTTCTGTCCAAAGAAGTTTGCCGCAGTTGCGAGCGACGGGTGTTTAGGGAATGCCGAGAGAAGGCAGCAAGTTAGCGGCGATTTCTATTCGCCAAAATCTACAACAATGTACTGATCGGTGTGGCTGATCGGGTATTTTCTGGCTGCAAAAAATATTGCCTCCAGACCGAAGCGCTGGGTCAGTGATGGGGATGCTTCAAATGGCTCAGCTAGTTCAAAAAAGCCTTCGGCAAAGCGCATTTCCAATTGCAGTGCAGAAATAGTTTCCTTCAAGAAATTCAAACTCACTTTTTGTCCGTCTGCATGAACTTCCAGGTAGGCCAGGCTGGATCCACAAGCAGAGTTGGCGCGCGGTGCATCCTTGCTTTCTACCGCATTCAGCTTGCAAATCCCCATGCCTCGACAATCTCTGTTGATTAGTCCATAGACTACTTCCACTAAGATCGGGGTCACACCCAAATGGTGGCCCTTTTTTAATGCAGCAATGCTGGTCATACTTTGTGTTGTCATTTTAACCCGTTATTTATTTGATGTCTACAAAGTTCGACATTGCTGCGTTAGAAAAAAAGGCATTTTTGCACCAAAATGACCACCCCAAATTTTTTCGAATAACCAAACACAACCACGTAAAATAACTACTTATCCCCCGGTACTCCTGTAAGCAAACTGAAATAATTGATATAAAATCAAGAATTCAATAATTTTCATCATCTAATATTTGTCCTTTTCGTATTGATAAACTATTTTTACTTTTAATCGTGTGTGTTTTTACGCTTATTTCTAAATTTCTGATTCATGGAAGAATTCAGAGAGTTGGCGCTTTTGTTGAGAAATTATTCCGCAGATGCGCAAATTCAGGTAATCGACAACCACACGATCAAGCAGTTTCCGTTTTGGGAAACGGACTTACCTGATGATAATATCAATCAACCTATTGCAAATGGCAATGAATTGTCGGCTCTAAACTGTCAGGACAAATTGCAGTTGCGTACCCGATTTTGGAACACGCTGCTTTTTTTAGACCTGAATCAAGAAGAATTGAGTGATGCGAGCAGGGTTGCTTATTTGTGTTGGCAGCGGCTGGCAACACTAAAAACCCTAATGGCGGCTGGTGCCATCAAATCCCTCAAGGAGATTGCCGAACCGCTGTTGCAAACGGCCAAAGAGTATGAGCTGACCTTGATCCTGATTGAAACTGCCACCCAATTGCGGCAGCTTTCTGCTTTGCACGATGGCAACATGATCGGATTTGACCACTATTGCCAATTGATTGGCCAATATGAGCAAGTACTCAAAGCAGAACAAGCGGCAGACGATGAATACGATGCTTTTTTAATGGAACAGATCAATCCTGCGTCCAACACCGATTCGTTAATTCAATTTGCCTTGAATGCGTGTCAACGCCTGGAACCATATGCACAATCCTGTAAATCGGCTTCTTTTATGATCAATTTGTATTTTCTAAGATTGCAAGCAGCTGTTTTACAAGCCAATTGGACCGATGTGGTACGGATTGGTGGGCAAGCAGATAGAATTTTGCGCGGCAAAGCCATTGTTCAAACAGCTAAAGTGAGTGCATTTTTGCTCAGCCAGGCGCTGGGTATTGCCAATTTGGGTGATTTGAAGCTGGCGCTGGAAACAATCGATAAAGCCATTGCTTTGGAGGTAAATGGCAGTCGCAACTGGTACCGTTTGCAGGAATTAAAAATTCGGTGGCTGTTGCACCAAAACCAATACCCGGCCGCGCTGGATTTGTGTAAGGTTTTAAACGGGAAAAACAAAGTAGGAGAATGGGATATTGATCAAAAACGCCTGTTCCATACGACATTAATGTACCTCTCGGATCAAAAATCATTGCCCATTTCTACCCGCGAAAAGGGCATCCTGATGACCCATTGGATACCCATGTGGGGCAGTCAGCTGGATGAAATGGACATCCAGAATCCCGATCACGAAGCCAGTATATTGTTGTTGCAATTGCCCAAATGGGTAGGCAAAGGTCAGGCTGGCGCTTTGGCAGCACGGTTTCGGCACTACCTCATCACCAGCAAGGCTTGCGCTCCTCAATCGGCCAGGTTTGAAGTCCTGATTGAAACCCTGGAAGCACTATCAAACACTACAACTCCTGATGCGGTGATCAAAGCTGCTTTGCAAAAGCTGCAAGCACTACGCATCGATTATTCAGCGCCGGAAGCTGCCCCAGAAATTTTAAGGATTGAACATATCCTGCAAATGCTGCAGCATTGACCATATTTATGCTATTGTGAATCATACTCCTGCAAAATGACTGACCTTTTAGAACTGACTCAGATAATGGATGGGTACAAGCTTCGCCAAATTGAAGTCCTGACCCGTCCTTTACGCCCTGGCATTCAAGAATCCCGCTATCGACTGATGTACCATGCACTGGCCAATGGCGACGTACATACCGAAGAAGAGGCGGCTCAATTGCTGGGATTGGACGTTAAAGGACGGCCTTTTCGGCGCTTTTTGCTCGAATTTCGCCGAAGATTGTATGCCCCATTGCTGTTTTTGGATACCGAAAGCAGCGAGCAATTCAACGCTACCCAAAAAGCCAACTTTGAATGCCTGCGCAAGCTTGGCATTTTTCAGACCCTGTTGCACCGCAAGTGCTTCATCAACGCCGCAATGCTTGCAGAGGAGATCGTGGAAATCGCCGCGCAAAATGACGTCACCCTCGTTGCCCTCGAAATGGCCACTTACCTCAAACGGTATTTTGTGGAGCAGGAACCTAATCCTGATAAATACAGGTACTATAAGGTGTATGTGGAACGGTTCCGGTTTGATTGGGAGGCGGAGAATAAGGCGGCAGAGTGCTATTCTGCAGTTATTGCACCTGCTATAAAAAAGAAATCTAACCAATATGACATTGCATTAAAGTCAAAAGAATTACTAAATATTCTTGAACCCTATTCAAACAGATGCAACACAATCCTCTTTTTAGCGGGATATTATGGGGTAATGTTAACGGAAAAGATGTCTCTTTTTGCGTGGAAAAAAGCACTTGATATTTGCGATATTGCTATTGAAAGACTCAGGGCAAAGTCTTGTTTCTCGCCAAGAATGATTGGCTTCTTTATGATTAATAAGACGACCTGTCTCTCTATGCTAGGGCAATACGAAGAAGCAATAAAGCTAAACATAGAATGTGCTGATTTTGAAGTGTATGGCTCAAGAGGATGGTTTGTAAACCAAGATGTTCAGGTTTCAGTTGCATTAAGAGCTGGCGAATATTCACTAGCCCATTCCGTCGCAGAGAAAGTCATTTCAAATCCTATGTTCAAACTAATGCCGAAAATCATGCATGAATCTTGGCAAATACTTTTTTCTTATATTTCCGTTATTCAATCCATTGGAAAAGTGAAATTAAACGCCAATGATAACATAGTTTTTCAGCAATTTAAACTTAATAAATTCTTGAATGATGTCCCTACTTACTCGAAAGACAAAAAGGGTTTGAACATTCCAATACTAATTGTACAACTGTTGTTTTTGTTGCATCAAAAAGAATATGAGCAAGCTCATGAACGTCTTGAAGCTTTACGAAAATATCGAGTGAAGCATTTTAGGTATGATGCCGGCAACTTTCGTACGCAACTGTTTTTGAAAGCCATTACTACAATGGCGGGATCCGCATTTAACAAAAAGAAATTCATTAAGAAATCTCAACCATTTATAGAACAGCTAAGAAATACGCCAATTGGGTATCCTGATCAACATTATAAAATAGAAATAATTCCATATACGCTTGTTTGGAATTGGATGGTTGAAATGATTGATCAGTAATTTTCTCGAATTCCAAGTCAATAGTAAAGTGGCGGCAAGTTTCTTTCACCTTAAAGAATCGGCATTTATAACTCGTTAAAATAACGTGAGTTCAGGGATTTATCGCACAATTACATCTATTCATCTTGTAACCCGCCGCTTTATCGGCGGGCTTAAAACATACCTACCCCTCACATCTATCATCCTTCCAGTGGCTTGCATCCAAATATTGATGCGCGCTCTGGAAGGATGATAGATGAGAGTGTGTGTACGGCCTTGAGCCCCCGACTAAAGTAGAGGGTTACAAGATGTTTGATGTGGTTTGTGCTTTTACCTGGATGGTAAAACCGTATTCCCTCCATGTGGAATCCCCGAACTCACGTTAAAATAATAAATCGACTCCATTAGTCTTCCCCTTCCCCAAACTCACTTCAACACTCACTTCTTCTTTTGGAGAAACCTCCTCTTTCCCTGGTTCATTCTGATTCCCTAGTCCGAGCAATTGCATGAAAAGGACAATAGCTGCATTGATGATTATGGTATTCATAGCTTTACAATTTTGGGTGTGCTTAAAGTGATTATCATCAGCAAAGCTATCGGCTAGCACCCTGCCAGTCACGGCACTTTTGCAGGGTTTTGAGCAGGTCATAAAAGTCATTTTGCCCCAAAAGCAGGCGTTTTGAACCCCTCAAAAATTACTTTTTGAATCAAACGAGAGCTGTTTAGGGCAAGAAAAATCAGGCAAGCACCATCAAAAAAGTAAATTTTTAATCCTAAAAAATAAATACAATTCATTAACAATAAACACATTAATTAATTTTAACTTTATTTTTCATTAAATCTCTATTGTCTTTTTTTGAGTTAAAACGCAATTGGCGCACCCGCTACTTCTGCTTTTCTTTGTTCTACACAACACACACGAGGGAAAGCGGTCTTTCCCAATAAGTTCCTCCTATTAACTAACTGTTGCCAAAACCGAAGCGTGGCGGTTTCGCTGCGCTTTTCTAAAACAAAACGCGATTGCACTATATCGACAATAGGACACTGTAAGAAATCACACTGTCTGATTTTGTTTAAATATAACACTGTAGCTGAAGTGTTTATATTTTGTCCTAAAGAAGCCCATCTGGTAGCACCGCCTCCGCTACCGGGGGCTTCTTTTTTTTGTTTATATCCCAATCCCCACGCGCCGCATCAACACAGAAGCATTGAAACTTTGACTGATGCCTGGCTTCAAAGTATAATCAAAATACAATTCATCTTCCTCAATACTGACTTCCATGCACAGGTTCTGAATCAAGCCGGGGTTTTCTGCTTCCATGGCCGTCAGTTCCAGGTCATGGGTAGCCACAAACCCAGCACTTTCATACCGCAACAGTTGCAACATCAATCCCCTAGATCCCTGGTGGCGGTCTCGGGAATTGGTGCCTTTCAGGATTTCATCCAGCAAAAAAAATACACTCGGGCTTTGCCCTTGTTGACCAATCACCTGATCGAGCAACGCCCGCAAGCGATAAAGTTCGGCATAAAAAGAAGAGGCGCTGGCCGAAAGGTCATCCTGGGTACGCATGCCAGTAAACACCAAAAGGGGCGGTAAGCTGAGTGCGGTTGCACAAACCGGTGCTCCTGTCTGGGCCAGCACAATGTTGACACCCAAGGCCCGCAACCAGGTACTTTTGCCCGCCATATTTGATCCGGTGAGCAATTTGATGTGTTGTTGGGTAGCCATGCTCAGGTTGTTGCCTACGCGGCGCGAAGCAGGTATGAGCGGGTGTCCCAAATTTTGGGCTTGCAATACCGCTTCGGTATGTAGCATCGGAAAAGCCCAATCTGGTTGATTGTAATGCAAGTTGGCCAAACTACACAAAGCATCCAATTCACCCAAAGCAGCAAACCACCCGGGTAGTTGAGTTTGGTATTCCGCCTTCCATTTTTCCAATTGGTACACCCATTGCAAGTCCCAGACCCCCACCAGGTTCAGAACGATGGCAAAAGGGTTGTTGCGCACGTTCAATTGTGACAAGCAATAAGAAAGGCGGCGAATCGCTTTTGAAGCGCCATATTGGGCACCAGCATGCAGAAAACTTTGCTGCTGCTTTTGCAAGAGTTCCGTCTTTACCTCCAGGTTTTCAATCTGCTGAATCAGTACCGCGTATCGCAGCAACCAGGTCTCCGCTTTGGCGGTATGCTCAATGGTGAGGTTGACCTGAGCGAAGGTCTGGCGCAGCAACAAAGCTGCTGGCAACACCGCCACCAATACCAACAGCAGCGGATAATTGGGTAAAATCACGATCAAAGCCGCGATGGCCCAAATCGGCAACAGCACCAAGGCCCAGCGCATCCAGGGCCGATTGTACACAAAAGAAGGTTCTTGCAACCATTTTTGTAAGGAAAGCTGGTATTGCACTTCATCGGTTTGCGCCAATCCATAGGCCCTGAAATGTTGCCGCCAATCCAGCAGCGTTGCCAATTCCTGAACGGCCACCTGGCGGGCATGGATCAATTCTGGAGCAGCAGGATGCTCCAGGTATTTCGCCAATTGCTGGCTTCCTGATACGGTTACCGTCCGGTTGCAAAACTGGAAGATGGAATGCGGCCCAAACAAATCCAGATCACTTGAATAGGGGTGTTCTGGATTGGCGAATGCAGCGCCATCTGCAAAATCGGCAAAACGGTATTCCAGCGCGGCTTGCTCTTGCTGATTGACCAGCGCCAACAAGCGGTGGTGTTGCTCGGCTTCTTGTACTTTGCGGTGGCGCTTTACCATCCACAAAAAGGAAGCGATGGACAGAAGCGCCCAGCTCAGCGCAAAACTCCAATGCTGTTGCGCCAAAAAAATGATGAACCCGATGGCCAAAACGAAAAACAACAGTCGCCCCAAAGAGAGTAAGTTGTAGCGTTTTTTCAATGAATCGGCCTGTTCCAGATGGTGTTTGTTTCTTTCCTGATAATTCATGTTGCGAATATTCGCTGTAAAAGCTATTTTTAACCCGGTATGAGTACAAAAGCGCAAAACGAACGAATTCTTTTCGGCCTGAAGGTGAAACAACTTCGACAGCAGTTGAGCATGTCTTTCGCTGATTTGTCAGAGAAAGCAGGCATGTCGGTGTCTTACCTCAACGAGATTGAGAAAGGAAAGAAATACCCCAAAGGGGAAAAAATCCAAACCCTGGCACAAGCCTTGAACGTAACTCCGGCAGCCTTGGCATCCTCGGATGTAGATGAAGGCCTGGCTCCGATCCACGATCTCTTGCAATCCAATTTTCTCAACGAACTCCCTTTGGAGCGTTTTGGCATCGACCTCGCAAAGGTAGTAGAAATCATCGCTGGTGCACCTTCTCAGGTTGGCGCTTTTATTTCTACCCTGTTGGAATTGTCGCGCAACTATGCCCTGCGGCAAGAGCATTTTTACTTTGGGGCATTGCGCTCTTACCTCGAATTGAACAACAACTACTTCGAAGAGCTGGAAACCGCGGCAGAAAACTTCACCACAAGCAACCAAATAACCGCAATCCAGCCTTTTTCCGGTGAACAATTGCGCAATATTCTGGAAGAAAAATACGACTACATCATCTCCGAGAATGGCCTCGATCGTTACCCTGAACTGCAACATTTGCGCTCCCTCTTTATCCCCAAACGCAAGGAATTGCTCCTGAGCAGCAAACTCTCGGCTATCCAGCGCTCTTTTGAATACGGCAAGGAATTGGGTTTTCAGTTTATGCACATCAAGGAGCGGGCTTATACTTCTTCCATCTTGCGCGGACGGTCTTTTGAAGAAGTACTCAATCATTCCAAAGCCATCTATTTCTCGGTAGCTGTGCACCTGCCCCTCCAATCCATCATTCAGGATCTGGAGCAATTTTTTAAACTCCAAACCTGGGACGGTGCGGCGTTTCAGGCCATCATGCTCAAGTATGACGCTACCCCAGAGATGTTTTACCACCGCCTGACCAATATTTTGCCGCGCTTCTTTGGCATCCGCAAGTTGTTCTTTCTGCGCTTTGTGCACGATCCGATCAAGGCGACGTTTGATGTAGACAAAGAATTGCACCTCAACCACAAACACCATCCCCATGGCAATGGCATCTACGAGCATTACTGCCGCCGTTGGGTCTCCATCGCGTTGCTGCAAGAACTATTTGAGCTGAAACAAAGTGGCAAACCCAGCGAATTGCTGGTCAAAGCGCAAATATCCAATTACCTGAATACAGCCGATCAGTACCTTTGCATCACTTTGGCCCGGCCTTCGTACCCATCGCCCAACAAAAACGTCAGCGTGACCATTGGCCTCCTGATCGATGATGAGTTGCGGTCTAAAGTACTCTTTCTCAACGACCCTGCCATTCCAGCCCGTGAGGTACACACCACCTGCGAGCGCTGTCCCATTGAAAATTGTGTCGAGCGGGCGGCAGAACCGGTCATTGCGCAAAAGAAACAGCAATTTCAACTGATTCAAGAGCGTTTGAATAAACTTCTTGGATAGATGCTAGTCTGAATTGTATTTTCGATGTATAAAAATGTGTAAAGAATGTTCAACCGTTGCTTTTTATTCACCCTGACGATTGTTGCTTTTTCAACCCTTCAAGCCCAAAAGGCCATTTCACTCGAAGAAATTTGGAAAAAAAATACTTTCTCCGCCCGTACCGTGCCCGGTTTTAGCTTCCAAAATGATGGGCGACATTACTCCCGTCTGGACGCCAACAAGATTGTGCAGTACGATCTGACTACGGGTACCTCTACCGCAATATTGTTCGATCCAGCAACGCTGAATCCCAATTTAAGCATCGATTCCTACCAGTTCAGCGCCGATGAATCCAAGTTGATCCTGGCCACTGCCGTTGAGCCAATTTACCGACACTCCAGTCGGGCCAATTTTTACGTGTACGACCGCAACCTGAAGCAGTTGAACCCGCTTTTTGCCGAAGGCAAAACCATGTACGCAACATTTTCACCCAAAGCCGACAAAGTTGCTTTCGTGTTCAAAAACAACCTTTACTACAAAGAGCTGGCTGCTGGAAAAATCACCCAGGTCACTACCGACGGGGCGCTCAATGCCATCATCAATGGGGCCACGGATTGGGTATACGAAGAAGAATTTGCGATGGATTGCGGCTTTGCCTGGTCGCCAGATGGCAGCAGCATCGCCTTTTATCGCTTCGATGAGCAGGAAGTGCCTCAATACACCCTCAGCAACTTTGAAGCAGGCATGTACCCCAGCTACGTAACCTACAAATACCCCAAAGTGGGCGAAAAAAACTCCAAAGTCAGCATCCACCTGTACAACCTGGCCAGTGGAAAAACCCTGAAAGCGGAGACCGATCCAACTACCGAATACATTCCCCGCATCAAATGGACCAACGACCCCAGCAAGCTCTGTATTTTCACCCTGAATCGCCATCAGGATCAACTGGATGTCCTATTGGCCGATGCTGCAACTGGCAAAACTTCCATCCTGCTGCAAGAAGACAACAAATACTACGTGGACATCCACGACAACCTCAGTTTTCTGAAAGACGGCAAACATTTCATCTGGACCAGTGAAATGGACGGCTGGAACCACCTCTACCTGTACGACCTCAGTGGCAACATGGTGCGCCAAATCACCAGTGGCAAATGGGAAGTGAGCAATTTTTACGGGGTGGATGAAAAAACCGGCACGCTTTATTTTCAATCCTCGGAAGCTTCCCCTCTCGAACGCCAGGTAGCCCAAATTGGACTGGATGGCAAAAACAAAAAAACCATTTTTGCCGAAAAAGGCTGGGCCAACGCACAGTTTGGGCCCACTTTTGAGTATTACGTGATCGACCACTCTACCGCCAACAGCCCGGCCAGCTATACCGTTTTTGATCAAAAAGGAACCAAAGTGCGGGTAATCGAAGAGAATATTTTTGTAAAAAACCTGCAAAAAGAATACGGGGTTCAACCCGTTGATTTTTTTGCGTTCAAAACCCGCGGCGGCACCGACCTCAATGGCTGGATGATCAAACCCGCCAATTTTGATCCCACTAAAAAACACCCGGTACTGATGTTTTTGTACGGTGGGCCAGGCAGTCAGGAGGTAAAAGACAGTTGGCGCGGCCAAAACTACTGGTGGTTTCAAATGCTGGCGCAAAAAGGCTACATCGTAGCTTGTGTCGACAACCGAGGCACGGGAGGACGCGGCGAAGAATTCAAAAAAATGACCCAATTGCAATTGGGCAAATACGAAACCGAAGACCAGATTGAAGCCGCCAAATACCTGGGTCGTTTGCGCTATGTGGATCCAGCCCGCATCGGCATTTTTGGCTGGAGTTACGGGGGTTACATGTCTTCTTCTTGCTTGTTCAAGGGGGCAGGTACGTTCAAATGTGCCATCGCGGTAGCGCCCGTCACCAACTGGAAATGGTACGACAACATTTACACCGAGCGCTACATGCATACCGTACAAGAAAACCCGAAGGGATACCAGGAAAACTCTCCCATCAATTTTGTAGACCAACTCAATGGCAATTACCTGCTGGTACACGGCATGGGCGACGACAATGTGCATTTTCAGCACACTGCCGAGCTGGTCAATGCCCTGGTGGATGCCGATAAGCAGTTTGATACTTATTTTTACCCCAATCGCAACCACGGCATATATGGCGGCAATACGCGTTTCCACTTGTACACCAAGATGACCCAGTTTCTGGATGAAAAGCTCAAAGGCCCCGAGCCAACCCAAGCGGGAGCCTACAGCAAGGATATACTGAACCGCGACGCCATCAAATACCGCCAGCAACTCAGTAAACCCAAGCCCCAGCAATTGCCCCAGGCAAAAGAATAGCTAAAAGTAGAAGACAATCGTAAATGTTGCGCACCTCGCCTTCGGCGATGCGTGTAACAAGTTTTTAGCCACAAATGACACAAATTTTCACAAATCGCGGCACGAACTTCGTTCGTTCCATGAGTACAGACACAAGATTGTGGCTCAATTTGTGAAAATTTGTGAAATTTGTGGCTGAACATCCCCTAAACACTCCACCGAAGGTGGGGTGTTTAACTTTTACAAGTAACCTTAAGTGATGATTCTTTCTGGAACTTTCCTGCCGTAGGTGACATTTATAGACGGGAGTCATCCCGAATTGTAAAAAAATGAGAGATGACTTCTATTTCAAGTAGTTCGAAAATATGAAAAAGAAAGCCGCACCGGAAATCACCAATCGCCGGGCAACCTTTGAATACGCATTTGTCAGCAAACACGAAGCAGGCATTGCACTATTGGGAACAGAGATCAAATCCTACCGCGCAGGGCACGTCAACCTTAGCGATGCCTACTGTCTGTTTGAAAAAGGGGAATTGTACATCCACAACCTCTACATTGCAGAATACGAAAACGGCACGTACTCCAACCACATCCCCCGTCGCTTGCGCAAACTCCTGATGCGCAGAAAAGAACTCAACAAACTGGAACGCAAGGCCAGCGAAAAGGGATTCACCATCATACCTTACCGCGTCTACCTGAGCGAAAGAGGATTTGTAAAAGTAGAGATTGCCCTGGCACAAGGCAAAAAATCATATGACAAACGGGATTCCATTCGCGAAAAAGACAACAAACGCGAACTGGATAGATTGAACAAGATCAAACTGTGATGCCGTATACTCGGGCAAGCAGGTCTCAAGGGAACAACATTTTTTTACCGCAACGTAAAAGGAAGTTGATCAGTTATCGCTCGGTGTGTTGTTTGAATTTTGTGCACGCTCAATTGCAGCCTGTACACTTTCCAATGATAAGGTTAGGATTGTGGCAATTTTCTCGGCATCTAATCCTAGTTGTAGCATTTCAGGCACAGCATGATTGAGGAGTGCTTCGTCGCGTTTGGCTTCCCCGAGCTCGATGCCTTGTTCGATGCCTTGTTCGATGCCTTGTTCGATGCCGATTTTTTTAAATTCTTCCTGGATGGCTTGTTCGAATCCCATTGGTTGAGTTGCTTTAGTGATGACCATTAAATCCTGTTCAAATTTAGTTTTTATTTCTGAATTTTCAAAGCCTACGTAAAGGGCAATGAACCCAATAATAAACTTAATTTGGTCTTTAGACAGATTGCGCTTCAGCAAGCGGCGGATCATATCGAGTTTTAGTTGCACCAGTTTCTGTTCATCTTTGGGTTTGTTGAGAAATTGCCATGCCGCTTCCATAACTGCAGCAAAAGGATTGGGATCATTGGCCAATTCCCGGACTGAATGATCAAGCAATACGTAGGTGTTGAATTTGTAGTTGACTTCCGTTCCCCAAAAAGTCTCTCTGTACTCCTTGAAATGAAAATTTCGATTTCGATCAGTGTAAATGGCGAGTGCAGCGATCTGGCGATGGAATTTATCTCGGATGCGGTAGCCGCACTCATACATGCGTTGGGCAAACAGAGCATCACGATAACCCTGGATTTCTATATGCGCCAAAAACCATACTTCGACTCCGCTCAGTAACCATACTTTAATGAGTTTATCGGCGTGGCGCTTTTTGCCGGGGTTGTCAGGAATCAGTTTTTGGAGCTCGGTATCCAAAAACTCAAAGCCGCGTTCAAAGTCGATTTGATCCACGTAATCTGAAAAGAAATAGCGGATAAAGTCATCAATTAGGGTTTCGATGATACTTTTCCAGAGGGTATCTTTGGGAAATGCCATGCGTTGGGTTTGAAAAGTAAAAATACTATTTGTTTTTCATTAAAAAAATAAAAAACAAAATAATTTTACTTTTCAAACCAAAACACGTTCTCTTCATATGCATTCCCTAAAAAGCTCCTATCGCTCCAAGGTTGGACGTATACACAACGATCAACACAATGTAGAATACAATGTATACCCCAATCAAAACCAGGGTGAGGATGCCCAGGAATTTGAACAAGCGCCCCAGGTTTTCAAACGAAGTAGCCAGGTTTTGGCTTCCATCGCCATCAATTGCTGCTTTCATACTCGTAGCAAAACGGCGCAAATACAGCAGTGGCAAAACGTACAGCACCAACACGGCCATGTAAAGAACGCCTCCTCCCCACATCAAAGGTACAATGCCCTCCATCCCGGGCATGCCACCAAAAGCGCTCATGCTGGCAAAACTGGCAAACATCAACAAGCCGATAAGTGCGCCAATACCGGTCAAGACAAAGCCAATAATGGCCAAAATGTTGCCCCAGCGGGAAGCAGTAAGCAAGTCAGACTGCATGTCCGCATCGATTTGCAAGCCGTCTCCTCCCGTGCTGGAAGGTTGATACTGGTCTAGTATTTCAGAATTTTCCATAAAATAAAGTATTTGAAGATTTAGTAAATTACCTCTATTAGGACTGTAAAATAGGCATTTGACTTTTGGATTCAAAAAATCTGCGAAAATCTGCGAAAAAAATCTGCGTGAAATCTGCGTGAAATAAAAAAGTAGAGGCCTAGTGACAAACCTCAATCCCCCCGATGACCGTAGTCATTTCCCTTCCAATAGCACTGCAATAGTTTTGCGGATAGATTCCACCATTTTTAACACCCATTGAGATGACAAATTCCCTGCTGCTGCAAAAATACAATACGCCAGTGCCCCGCTATACCAGCTACCCCACCGTGCCGTACTGGGAAGAAAAACCCATCAGCGAACGCGCCTGGATTCAGCATTTTCAGGATGCATTTCAAGTGGATCGTGGTATCAGTTTGTACATCCACCTGCCTTACTGCGAGAAATTGTGTACTTATTGCGGGTGCAACAAGAGAATCACCAAAAATCATGGGGTGGAAGCACCCTATATCGCTTCCATCCTCCAGGAATGGGAGTTGTACGTAAAAAATCTACCACAAAGGCCCCTGATCAAAGCATTGCATCTGGGCGGCGGAACGCCTACTTTTTTTCATCCTGATCAATTGGAAACGCTGATTAGAGGAATTTTTAAACATGCCGACCTGGCTCCTGAAGTTGACTTTGGGTTTGAGGCGCATCCCTCCAGCACTACCCGTCAACACTTGACAACACTGTACTACTTGGGCTTCCGCCGCATCAGCGTGGGGGTGCAGGATTTTGCACCCGAAATCCTGGACATCATCAACCGCCAACAAACCGAAGAAGAGGTACATCAGGTGACCGAGTGGGCGCGCGAATTGGGCTACACCAGCGTCAATTATGACCTCATCTTTGGCCTGCCCCTGCAAACCCCGGCACACATCCGCACCACCATGCAAAAGCTGGAAAGCCTGCGGCCCGATCGCATCGCTTTTTACAGCTATGCGCATGTGCCCTGGATCAAACCGAGCCAACGCGCTTATTCCGAAGCAGATCTGCCTTTGGGTACGGCCAAGCGCGAATTGTATGAACTTGGCCGGGATCTATTGGAAGACATGGGCTATCCCGAAATCGGAATGGACCACTTTTCGTTGCCAACAGACGATCTTTACCTGTCTATGCAAGCGGGAACCCTACACCGCAATTTTATGGGCTATACGCCTTTTTATACCCGCTTGAGCATTGCCTTGGGCGCTTCCTCCATCAGCGACAGTTGGGATGGTTTTATCCAAAACGAAAAAGGCATCGAAGAATACCAGGATGCCATTGCCCGGGGGCATTTCCCCATTACCAAGGGGCATTTATTTACCGAAGAAGACCAAATCCTGCGCACGCATATCCTCAACATCATGTGCCGCTACGAAACCGATTGGAGCGATCCAGCCTTGCAGTGCGCCGCCTTTGAAGACATCATCGGCCGATTCGACGACTTGATCGCCGATGGGTTGATAGAGGTAAATGGACAGCACCTGGCAGTTACCGCTTTGGGGCGTCCTTTCCTGCGCAACATCTGTCTGGCATTTGATGCGCGTTACTGGCAAAAACAGCCGGGAGCGAAAGTGTTTAGTCAAGCGGTGTAAAAAACGAACCAAAGACACTTGAACTAGTCTAGGGTATTGTTTTTGTTGATTAATCGCTTCAATTCCTGGCGATTGTTGATGTTGAGCTTGCGGTAAATGTTTTTGACATGGTAGCGCACCCCGTTGATGCTGATCAGGATCAGGTCTGCGACGGACTGGTAGGTCATTCCGTCGGCCAACATGCGAGAGATGCTGAATTCCTGTTGACTAAGTTCGGTGTTTACTTCTACAGGAAGATGAAAATATTCCACCAGGTGTCTAGTGACTTCGTTGCTCAAGGGGTACTCGTTGTCTTCCAAGGCACTGATTAAGCTTGTCTCCAGTTCGCCCAGGTTTATGCCCTTGACGAGGTATCCGCTTGCCCCATAGCTCAAGGCTTGAAAGATGGCCTCTTTGTCGTCCAAAATCGATAAGATGACGACCTTACCTTCTTTCATTCTATTCAGAATGATGGGAATACCGTCAATTCCGGATTTTTCATTCAAAATAATATCCAGCAATACCAGTTTGATGTCCAAAAAATCGCGGTGGTATTTTGAAAAATCAGCAACGGAGCTTACCGCCAAAACACATTTTATTTTTTTTGATCCATTGAAATAGCTGGATAGTTCAGTCAGTAACTCTGGAGAATCGTCAATAATGGCAATGTTGTACATAAGTTGAGGACTACACACGTTTAGAGCAGTGGGGTATTCAGTTGACAATGCTGGCCTTCCTCATTTTCATCAAATTGGATCATGCCTGCAACGGCCTTCAGCCGTTGGGCGATATTTTTGATCCCGTAGGTTTCATTTGATGATTCCACAGGCGGCAAGCGCGTTGGATTAACAATTTGAAAATGATTTCGGATTTGAATTTTGAGGATATTTTCCTTTAAGTCAATTTGTGTTTCAATTCGCTTCGGTTGGGTATGCTTGAGCATGTTGATGAGCAGCTCTTGACAGGTCATCAAAATGTGGTTGGCGTTTTGGGAGTTTATCTTCCGTTGCAGCAGCGCATTGGAGATGGAAGTGGTAATCTGGTGAGGAATCAGGGGTTCGATGGTCGTTTTACTGAAATCCCGCAGCTTATTGATCAGGGCCTCGAGGGTATGGCTTGAGGTTTTGAAAGACCACATCAAGTTGCGAACCACCTGCGTTGAACTGGTGGCCAGTGCTTTCAAATTCTGCGCCAGAGATTGTCTTCTCTTGGGCTGCAATGCCGGATCGGCAAGCTGATCGGCAATGATTTTGATGGCATACAGGCGGCCACTCAGGTTGTCGTGCAAATCTGCTACCATCTCACTGCGCAGTTGGGTCTCTTTTCTGTCGCGCTTTAACTTCATGTGTCTATACCACAAGGCAAGGAATACTAAGCTACCAATAACCAAAACATAATACATTCGTTTTATTTTACAGCTTGTCTAAGCGAGCAAAACACGCCAATCGTTCAAAGTAGGCTATTCTAAACCACAATATAGGGGATACTCCTTTAATGCACAAATACTACATGCTTTATGTAGTTTATTTAGGGGCAAAAAAACAGGGGCTGACCCAGCAATTGCCGGATCAGCCCCCATTTTGTGGAGTAGAGACGCGATGAATCGCGTCTCTACCTTATGCCCCATGAATGAATTCAGGGGCTATGGATTACTCCACAATAATCATTTTCTTGGTCGCCGTGAAATCATCAGCTTCCAAAGTGTAATACAACACCCCTGAAGCGTTCAGATCGCTGGCCTTCAAGGTAACCTGGTTCATACCTTTAGCGTAAGTTGCACGAACGCTCTTCAGGATACGGCCAGTTACGTCGCTGATGGTCAAAGTTGCAGCAGTTGCTTTTGGCAGGTTGAAGTTGATCAGCGTCTCACCGTTGAATGGGTTAGGCGTGTTTTGCTTCAATTCGAAACCAGTTGCTACCTCAGCACCGTTGAATTTCAATGCAACGTTCAATTGATCGTTGTTGCCATTGTAAGCTTCAGCAGTTACTACGCGGTTCAAGCTCAGGGCGTTGCTCAATTGAGCATCAGCCTTTGCACGCAGCACCAAAGTGAACAATGCACCCTGCTTTGCTTCACCGTTCCAAGAAGTAGTGATGATGCCTTCGTTGGTGAATACACCGAAGTTTTCAGCTTTGGCAACACCGTAAACGATGTCAACCAATTCTACTTTGCTCTTGTCCAGGTTCAATGCGAACTGGTAACCTTGTACGTTCTTCAGGTCAGCAGCGTTGAATTCAACACTGTACTCTTGGCCAGCCTTCAGGGCAGCTTCAGCAGCGTTGATGTCCAATGTTCCAGCAGTACGTACTTCAGCAGCAGTTGCTGCGCTTACCGTTGCGCTTGCGTTAACATCACCCACCTTTACAGCGATGAAACCTGCGTTTACAGTTCCAGTCAAGTTGTTGATGTTGGCAACTTCAGGGAATGTAGCAGCCCATGGGTTGCTAGCATTTGGGAATTTGTAAGCAGCATCTACGAATCTCCAGGAAGTGTTGTTTTGGAAAGTTTGATCGATGTTCAGGATCAACTTACGCAATGAAATCAAGTCCAGAGTAGTGATTGACTTAGAGTTGTTGACGTCAGCAGCAATCATTTTGTATGGGCTGTTCAGGGCCTGTACATTCAGGATGTGCTTCTGGATCAATACCAGGTCAAAAGTAGATACACCATTCAGGTGGTTTTTGTCCAATTGTGGCGTTACTGTGAAGTCACTTCCTTTAGCCAGGCTAACGAAAGAGTAACCACCGTTGGCAGTAGAAGTTGCAGTCTGAGAAGCAGCACCACTCAAAGTGATGGTTGCACCTTGCAGGTTAGCAGATCCTTCAGTTGAGATGGTACCAGCGATAGAGCCAGCTCCACCAGGAGCATCAGGACATACTTTGCGGTTGTCTTGAACTTCAATGTAAGTTACGCAGAAGTCGTCGTTGCCCACTTCGTCCCAAGCATGCAATTCAACCAGGATTACTTTGCCTTTGTCGGCACAAGTCAGGTTGATGCCGGTCACGTTTTTGTCTTTTTTGTCGCCTACGCGGTTCAAAGAGTACTTCGTAACCAGTTTCAAACCATCCTTCACTTCTG
>NZ_JBBAKG010000011.1:0-97673 GCF_040403615.1 Haliscomenobacter sp.
ACAGTAGATACTACCTGCACCGGGAAAAGGGATACCGACGGTTTTTTAATACCATTTTGTTTTTCTACGTAGGGTACAATATTGCCATCTTTTCAGGCAATTTCGAAACCCTGTTCATCGGTTGGGAAATCCTCGGGATTGCTTCGTTTTTGCTGATTGCCTTCTACCGCGACCGCTACCTGCCCGTCAAAAATGCGGTGAAAATATTTTCCATTTACCGGATTGGTGACGTTGGTTTGATTTTGGCAATGTGGATGAGTCATCACTTGTGGCACGAAAGCATCACTTTTGAAAAGCTGCACAACTATCAGTTGGTGAGTTCCCAATTGCAATCGCACAGTTTGATTGGAGTCTTCATTTCGTTGATGATCTTGATCTCTGCGGCTGCAAAATCAGCTCAATTGCCCTTTTCTTCCTGGTTGCCACGGGCGATGGAAGGTCCCACGCCTTCAAGTGCCATTTTTTATGGTTCCTTGTCGGTGCATTTAGGTGTTTTCTTATTGCTGCGTACTTTTCCCTTTTGGGAGCACCAGTTTTCAGTGCGCATTTTGATCGGTTTATTGGGCTTGAGTTCTACCATTATCGCAGTTGGGATTGCCAGGGTCCAATCCTCCGTGAAAAGCCAGTTGGCCTATGCTTCCATAGCTCAGATAGGCTTGATTTTTATAGAGGTAGCCGCAGGTTGGCACATTTTGGCGTTGGTGCACTTCGCGGGTAATGCTTTTTTGAGAACGTATCAATTGTTGGTTTCTCCATCAATTGTGAGTTACCTGATCAAGGAACAGTTTTACAAGTTTGTTCCGCGTCAAAAATCCTTTGAAGGAAGGATCTTTTCCAATAAATTTGAATACGCCTTGTACATATTGTGCATCAAAGAGTGGAATTTGGATGCCTTTATGTACCAATATTTGTGGAATCCCCTCAAACAATTGGGCAAAAGAATGGACTTTTTGAATTTGCGTATTCTCTTGTGGTTTTTTATCCCAGCTTACCTGATTGGGTTGTTTTTCTTGCATTTTGCCGACAGTTTGATCTCTCCAATAGCTCGTGCTTATCTTCCAGTAACTTTTGCTTTTTTTGGCTTGATCATGGTACTCAAAGCGTTTTCTGAACGCAAACAGGCGCGCTTGAGTTGGGTTTTGGTAATCCTCAATCACTTTTGGATAGCCTTGGCGGTTTCGTACAACGAGCATTTTGATTTTTACGAAATATATTTGTACCTGAGCGGAGTCGTTGTTTCTGGAGTTGCAGGATTTTGGGTTTTGAACTGGATCAGCAAAGCGGAAATCATCAACCTCGACCGGTTTCACGGCCACGTATATGAGCATCCGGTTGCTGCTTTTTTATTCTTTGTCTGTTGTTTGGGGTTGTCGGGTTTTCCCATTACACCAACGTTCATTGGCGAAGACTTGATTTTTAGCCACATCCACGAAAACCAGGTGGTATTGGCTTCTTTTGTTGCGCTGAGCTTCATCATCGATGGCTTGGCCATTATGCGCATTTATGCACGGGTATTCCTGGGGCCACACATCAAGAATTACCACTCCATTGCTTACCGGTCTTCCTAAATAGAGTAATTCTTCCAGTAAGGAGAAGCACAAGAGACTAAATTTGCCTTATGTGCTTCTTCTTACTGATTCACATTACGCAATAGCAGCTTCACATCTGTAATTTTTTCACCACCTCAGACACCTGAGATTCACCTAAGAACCCAAACTGTATTCCTCAGGTGACTCTTAGGTATCTGAAGTGCCTAAGGTGGTGGAAAATCGAAGCAGCGAAGCTGGCCTGCGTAATGTGATTTACTGAACAGCAGCAAGCGCCATTAACAACACTTCTCCCGCATCTTGCAAGGTCTTGCCAAAGCTAAAAATACCTTCGGGATGCCCTTCCATTACAAAAATGCGTTGTTCGGGCAAATCCGTTTCTCGCAACAACTGCACGATGGAATAAGCCATCTCGGGAGTACCATAAGTTATCCCCATAGTGGTAGTAGGGACTTTATGCAATAAATTTTCCCATATTTGCTGGTGATGCACGTGAAAAACGGCCTTGACCCAAGGGTACTCCCCGTAAACCGCAGCATGGCTCATCGACTCGGAGGATGCGATGATTGGCCCTTCGCAATGCAACAGATTCTGATCCAGCTCAATTGAAGTAACCAAGGTATAATGTTCAGCGCTGAGTTGTTTGAAATTCCCGGTGGTGGAGCCACTGATGATGAATTGCCCTTCAGGATTCCAGCGCTGACTGATGTTGCCAAAACCAATACCGTTTGGATATGCCCCCAGCAACCCTAATCCATACAAGCGATCACGCCATTGATTGAGCTCCATAAGGGTGGATGCGGGCAAAGCGGGTTTACGGAGCCACTCTGCTCGAAATTTGATGTAGCCTTCTTCCATATTATTCGGCAAACAAGCCCAAAATTCCGGCTTCGTTGGCTTCGCAAATGCCCCGTTCGGTAATCAATCCAGTGATCAGGCGGGCAGGAGTAACGTCGAAACCATAGTTGGCTGCCGGGCTTTCCAATGGGGTGGTGAGCACCTGCTGTATTTGGCCATCCTTCCATCCCCATACATATTTTACTTCATCTTCGCTGCGCTGTTCGATGGGGATTTCTTTCAAGCCATCCCGCAAATTGAGATCCAGCGTTGAAGAGGGCAAGGCTACATAAAAAGGCACACCATTGTCTTTTGCCGCCAAGGCTTTGAGGTAAGTCCCGATTTTGTTGGCCACATCCCCTTGCCGAGTGGTGCGGTCAGTGCCTACAATCACCATGTCTACCATGTCGTGCTGCATCAAGTGGCCGCCAGCATTGTCGGTGATGATGGTATGTGGTACGCCATGTTGTTGCAATTCAAGGGCCGTAATTTTTCCTCCCTGGTTGCGGGGGCGGGTCTCGTCTACCCAAACGTGAACGGCAATGCCTTGGTCGTGCGCCAAATAAATGGGCGCAGTTGCCGTGCCATAGTCAATACAGGCCAGCCAGCCAGCGTTGCAATGGGTCAAAATATTGACGGGAGCTCCGCCTTTTTTTGCGCTGATGTCGCGTACTATTTCCAGGCCATGTACCCCAATCATCCGGCATTGCTCGGCACTTTCATCGGCCAGTGCATTGGCAGTGGTGAGGGCAGTGTGAATGCGGGATTCCCGATCTGGGGCAGCTTCCAGTGCAGCCATCATGCGTTGAATGCAATGAAACAGATCCACTGCCGTAGGGCGGGTACGCGCTAGACGCTCGGCAGCTTGTTGCAAAAACGCCCAACCTTCCGTGCCTTCAGGAGCCGCTAAGGTGGCCAAATACAGCCCATATGCTGCAGTAGCTCCAATCATCGGAGCGCCACGAACGTGCATCTCTTCGATGGCAATGGCGGCATCTTCGCAGGTGCGAAGTGGTTCTTCCACGATTTCAAAAGGGAAATGACGTTGGTCAAAAGTACGAATGATGCGGGGATCGGCTTCGTCGAGCCAAATGGTACGGTAGTGTTTGCCTTGAAGTTTCATGCAGCGCGTTTTCTGACCCCAAGAATAGGCATTAATTAAGTCCTGTACAAATTTACACCGACCCCAATTCTATCAATTTGCATTCCAGTTGTACGTGAATCGGATCTTTTATTTCTTCTCGGATTACTCCCAGGAGCAACTTAGCTGCATTGGCGCCCACTTCGTAACCGGAATGGCGGATGTGGGTGATTTTAGGATTGTAAAATTCTGGCGCGAACCCATCGCTGATGGCGATGATGGCAATTTCTTCTGGTATCCGCAGGCGTTTTTGTTCGATGGCTTGCACTGCTCCTACCATCAATTCGTCGGACATGGCAAAAAAAGCACTGATGTTCTGCTCTTCCATGATTTTCAAGGCTTTCTGACTGCCTTGCTGTGAATCCTGGGCAAAAGCAGTCAGTTGCTCCTCAAAAGATATATCCAATTCTTGCAATACCTCCTTAAATCCCCTAAAACGTTCACGCGTAATGGTCAAATTGGGGTCGCCAAACAATCCACCAATGCGGCGGTGTCCATTTTCGGCCAAATGCTGGATGGCTTGCCGCGTGATGGCTACATCATCAATGGTTACCGAGCAAGAATGGTTTTGGGGCAATACCCGGTCAAAAAACACGACGGGTACCTTCTGATCCAACAATGGGGCAAAATGCGCTAAGACCTGTGCTTCAGAAGCCAGAGAAACCAATACCCCTTCTACGGCCAGTTGTCGACAAATTTGTACGTTTTGTTGTTCCCGACTGAGCGTGTTGTTGGATTGTAGGATGATCAATTGATAGCCATTGGCATACACTGCTTGCTCAATGGCCCGAAATACCGAAGGATTGAAAAACATGTTCATCTCCGATACCAAAAGAGCAATCAGACCACTGTGTCTTCTACGCAAATTGACCGCCAATTGATTGGGGGCATAACCCAATTCCTGCGCAAGCTCCTGAACCCGATTCCGGGTTTCCGGGCTTACATCTGGATGGTTGTTCAGCGCTCTGGAAACCGTGGATGGATTGAGCTGCAACAACCTGGCAATGTCCGTAATAGTGGGTCGATTCATTAAAATGAAGTATTGTTCGGTCAATCAAGGGGTCTTCAAAATATATGGTTGAAAAAAATCACCTTAAAAGTAATAATTTTTTCCACAGCAAACGTTTGCACAAACCTTTGCGCAATTGCAGGCCTTTTGCAGCTATTGCATAAACCTAACAATGGGGTAAATTTGTAACAGTAAATAAAATGCATTTTCAAAATACAGCAATTCAATAACTTATGTATTGATTTTGAGGTAGAAAGATGAACTGCTGTATCAAAAACACTACAGTTTTTTGCTTTGAAAGCAAGGTGAAAATTTGTAGTGCACTGGAGTTGTACAAATCAATTATTTGAATTGACACTCCGAGCTGGAACCAATGCACCAGCTCCACCAGGCTCGCTCTTTTCGTATTTTAACCCAACTTTAGCAAGCCCGGACAGATTGCAAACCCGTCCGGGCCCTTTGTTTTTCAAAGATAAATTTTTATTTGTTACTTAATATGACGCAAAAAATTACTTCCCGATTTTTTTAAAGGGTTTTGAATAGGAAGCTCACTTTAAATGAACCGTTCGACTTCCTATTCAAAACCCAAAATCGGGAAGTTAATTTTTCTGCGTTTTAGAATGCGCAATTTATGTTTTGTCGCTGTTTACGACTAGCAGATAAATAATGTATGAAACCAGATAGTCAGGAGAGGTGCCGTTGCATCTCTCCTTTTTTTATTTTAAACATGCTCCTAAATCCAATTCATTCAAGGTTTGATCAAACTATCATAAACCGCCTGGTGCAAGCGAGGACGTAAGTTTCGTTGCATCAAAACCTGATTGAGCCGAGAGGGATACACCCGGTTGGTGAAAAAAATCACCAGCAAGTTGGATTTGGGATCTGCCCAAGTAAAAGTGCCAGTGTAACCCGTGTGGCCAAAACTTTCTGGACTTGCACTTTTGGCATAGGAACTTCTCCCGGGTACATACTCAAGAAACGGTTTGTCGAAGCCCAAACCCCGGTGAATGCCCTCTTCTGCACAATATTGACACCGGGTAAATTCTTGCACTGCCAGCGCTGCAATCAATTGCTCATTGCCATAGCGGCCACCATTGAGGTAGGTTTGCATCAGTTTTGCCAAATCGTTGACCGAGCCAAATAATCCGGCATGGCCCGAAATGCCTCCGGTCATCGAGGCGCCTTCGTCGTGTACTTTTCCGTGGAGTAAAGTCATGCGGTAAAAGGTGTCTCTTTCCGTTGGGATGATGCGGTCTTTGGAAAAAAACCGCAATGGATTAAAACCGAGGGTGTAAGCACCTAAGTGTTGGTAAAAGGTGTTTTTTAGGTACGCTTCAAAATCGTACCCAGTGCGGTGTTTGACAATCTTGGGCATGGTGTAAAAAAAGAAATCGGAGTAGACAAACCCTGGTTTTTCATTAAGGGGAGATTTGTAGATGGCCGGAAACAACACTTTATCGGCATACTTGCGGTACAACCACAAATGGTCGGTCACCTGAACTTTAAACCTGGCCGTAGAATCAAGTTTAAACGTACGAGGCTTGAACTGAAAATCGCTGATCCGCTCATTGTTCCACTCTTTTTCCCAGGGATAATCGGCATTCCATTTCAAAGTAGAGCGCCAAAAGGGAATCCAGGCCATAAGGCGTGCCGTATGGGTCAAAATGCGCCGCATGGAAAGCCCAGCTTTATTGCTTCCGAGACTTTCGGGCAAGTATACGCCCAATGAATCATCGGGGTTAAAAGTACCTTCTCCGTACCATTTCATCAACACGGGCAAGCCCGTGCTTATTTTAGTGATTGAAGCAAAATCGTAAATATCGTTGAGCCTTACCGGGCGTTCGTCTTCGTAGGTATGATTGCCAAACGCCTGATGGTAAACCACTTTGCCATCTTTAGCCACCAAGACTTGCCCTCCCGGAAATGCCCGGTACCGGATGCCTTCTTCAACGATGGCTTTGATGCTGTCGCGCAATAAGCTACCGTTGATCCCCACCAATTCTGAAGGCGCATAGCCTAAACGGGTCGGTTCTGGTGTGTCCAGGCCACTACCCGTTGGATAAGATGGGCTTAAAGGCCTGCGCAATCTACTATTGGTACTCACGCCACCAAAAACCAATTGAGCAGCCAGGGATTGCCCTTCTTGCGTATCATCTGAAACAACGATGGCTTTGGCATTGCCCAATTCTGGAAGTTTATTCAGGGCTTGTTGGGGGTTGAACAGGACCAGCACCACCGGGTCGGCAGCCATCAAGCCCTTGATCCAACCTGCATCGGCCAGGTAATCCGGCTGATCTTTGAAGGAAGACACATCTTCGATACTCAGAATAAAGCAGTTGAAACGCCGGGTTTGGGTATTGATCCAGTTCCTGGTTTCTGACTCCGATGCAAAAGCAGGAAAATTCAATGGCGTAATGTTGGTGTAACGCTCTAGAAAATCTTGCAAAGCCGCTTGCCGTGGGCCACCAGCAGATACATAGGCTATTTGCAACGTGTCAAGCCGCTGCAATGGGATCAAATTGCCTTCGTTGCGCAATAAAACCAAATTGGCCAATGCTTCCCGGTAAAGATCCAATGTATTTGATTGTGCAGCAATGCCCCAAGACAAGCAGACCCAGCACAGACCCAGCAATAGTTTTCTACACAGCATAATTTTATGTTTGTGGGGTTTTTAGTTTTGGGTTTTCAGTTTTTAAAAATAATTCGTAATCTAGGCGCAAATAACCATGCTATGCACCACCAGCTTACCAAAATAACTACTTTTTTACTGCTTTTTGCATTGTGTTTGCCTTTTCATGGATTTGGTCAGGCATTGACCAAAATTCAGCAACAAGCCATGGATAAATTGGTGCTGCAATCGCCCATTTTTGCCCGTCATTTTTATGGATTCATGCTGTACGACCCCAACGGCAAACTAACCTTGTATCAAAAAGATGCCGACAAGTTTTTCACCCCGGCATCCAATACCAAAATTTTTACGCTTTACACCGCGCTCAAAGTATTGAAAGACAGTCTACCTGTACTGCGCTACACCCAAGAAGGAGGATTCACCGTTTTTCAGGGCATGGGGAATCCGATGTTTTTGAATCCCTATTTTCCGCAAGACAGTGTGGCCTGGAAGTTTTTGAGTAAACAAAAAGGCCACCTCGCGTTCTCCGGAAGCAACTTCAAAGACGAACGGTTTGGCAATGGTTGGGCCTGGAATGATTTTCGCGACGATTACCAAGCGGAGAAAGGCTCATTTCCCATTTACGGCAACCTGGTGCGTTTCCAACTCGATTCATTTTCTAAAAAGTGGCGCGCCCAGCCCGATTATTTCCTGACCACCCTGGAATACGATCCTCAAAATGCAAGTACTTCGCCAGAAATCCTGCGGGAGGAGCACGAAGGGCACTTTCTGTACAACACGGCCTGTTTGCGTGCAGCCAGAGTAAAGCTCACTACTCCTTTTAAGTATACAACTCATTTGGTTTGTGAATTGCTGACCGATACCCTTCAGCGCAAAGTCCAGGTTTGGAACACTCCCGTTTTGACCAACACCTGGCGCACGTTGTCGGCTCCACTGCCCGATACCTTGCTGCGTCTGTACATGCAAGACAGCGATAACTACATTGCCGAGCAACTTTTGCTCAGTTGTTCTGCCCAACTTTTTGGAGACCTAGACATTGCACGTACCATCGATTATGCCAAGCGCGCTGTATTGGGCAATAGCCCCGATGGAATGGTTTGGGTAGATGGATCAGGTTTGTCTCGTTACAATCTTTTTTCTCCGCGCACCATTGTGTCTGTGCTGGAAAAACTCTACCAGGAATACCCCAGCGAACGCTTGTTTCGCATTTTTCCGGCAGGAGGGGTCAATGGCACCATCCAGGATTCGTATCCTGGAAAAGACGGGAAACCTTATGTTTTTGCCAAAACCGGTACGCTGTCCAACAATCATTCCTTGAGTGGCTATGTTCGCACCAAAACCGGGCGCATGCTGCTGTTTAGCTTCATGCACAATCATTACCTGGGTAGCTCCTTACCCATTCGCAAAGAAATGCAGAAAACATTGGAGTGGATTCGAGACAACCTTTAGGGGGCGTTGAAGTGTTTAGAGTTGAAAAGCTGAATTGCCTGCAACTCTTCAACTCTTATTCGTAGTTTTGCGGCCAGAATTTGACAACCAACACATACAATGAGCGAGATCATAAAACACGAATGTGGGATTGCCCTTATTCGTTTGCTACAGCCCATGGAATACTACCAAAAAAAGTACGGAACTGCACTGTACGGGCTGGAAAAACTAAAACTCCTCCTTCAAAAACAACGCAACCGAGGTCAGGATGGCGTGGGAGTCGCTACCATCAAATTGGATCCCAAACCGGGCACCAAATACATTAGCCGCAAGCGCAACGTGACCCCCAATAACTACCTGACCGAACTTTTTGATGAAATTTGGACCAAGCATTTTAAGAACCTGACCGATAAGCAATTTAGCGACGCAACCTGGATGAAAGACAACTTGCCCTATGTGGGTGAATTGCTCCTTGGTCACCTGCGTTACGGTACCCACGGCGACAACAGCATCGAAACCTGCCACCCGTTTTTGCGCCAAAACAACTGGATCAACCGCAACCTCTTGCTGGCGGGCAACTTCAACCTCACCAACGTCGATGAGTTGTTTCAGGAATTGGTAGACCTGGGACAATACCCCAAAGAAAAATCAGATACGGTAACGGTTTTGGAAAAAATCGGCCATTTTCTCGATGATGAGGTGCAGCGCCTACATACCTGGTTTAAGCCGGACGGCTACACCAACATGGAAATCAACGATTTTATTTTTGAAAAACTGGACATCCAACGCCTGTTGCGTCGCGCCAGTAAGCGCTTTGACGGCGGTTACGTGATGTGCGGACTGATTGGCCACGGCGACGCTTTTGTCATGCGCGACCCCAATGGTATTCGTCCAGCGTTTTATTACCACGATGACGAAATTGTAGTAGTCGCATCCGAGCGCCCAGCCATCCAAACTGCGCTGGATGTACACATCAGTGCCGTGAAGGAGGTTACTCCTGGTCATGCACTCATTATCAAAAAAGGAGGTAGGGTAGAGGAGTTGCCGTTTACCGATACTGCCGAGCGGCGTTGCTGTTCTTTCGAGCGCATCTACTTCTCACGCGGCAACGACCGAGATATTTACCTGGAACGCAAAAAACTGGGCCGCCAGTTGGTGGAACCCATCTTGAAATCGGTAGACTACGATTTTGAAAATACGGTCTTTTCCTTCATCCCCAATACCGCTGAAACAGCCTTCATGGGCATGATCGAAGGCATTTATGAAGGACTGGATGCCATTCGGGAGGAAAAGCTCATCAAAGCACTGGAAGAAGGCAAACTCAAGCCCAAAAAAATTGAAAAAATCATGTCCATCAAACCGCGCATCGAACGGCTGGTGGTCAAGGATGAAAAGGTACGCACTTTTATTGCCGATACGACCTCGCGGGGGCGTTTGGTATCCCATGTATACGACGTGACTTATGGGCTGGTGCACAATGACCAGGATACGCTGGTGCTGATGGACGACTCCATCGTGCGGGGAACCACCCTGCGCGACAGCATCATCGAAATTGCTTCGCGCTTGCGGCCCAAAAAGATCATTGTGGTTTCTTCTGCACCCCAAATTCGTTACCCGGATTGTTATGGCATCGACATGTCCAAAATGGGCGAATTTGTGGCCTTCAAAGCCCTGGTTGATTTGTTGAAACAAGATGGCCGCGAAAACCTGCTCGAAGAAGCTTACCAACGCTGCAAAGCCCAGGAACACTTGCCCAAAGAGCTGATCCGCAACGAAGTACAAAGCTTGTACGACCTATATACCGACCAGCAAATCTCCAAGCAAATTGCCAAGATTGTCACGCCCAAAGGCATCAAACCCAAAATTGAGGTCATTTATCAATCTGTGGCTGGCCTGCACGAGGCTTGTCCCAACAACAACGGCGATTGGTATTTTTCTGGAAATTACCCTACTCCGGGTGGGAATAAGGTGGTGAATCGGGCTTTTATAAATTATATGGAGAAGCGGGATGAGCGGGCTTATTGACCCCTTTCTTAAAATTCACTAGCAATTTGAGCCAAAGCCAAAGTCAATGCTTGCTCCAAATAGTGCTGGAGATTTTTCTTTTTCGGATGAAAATCATCATAGATGGATATAACGTGAGGCTTGATGTCGAGTGGAAGTATATAATTTTTTTCCTCAACATCGCCCTTTGCTTTAAATTCCAAAAATGCCCCGACTGCAATGGTTGAATCATCATATCCATAGTGGTGAATGGTAATTCCCAATTGGTATCTTTTAGATTCTGAAAGATCCACTCGAAACATTAGCCAGGATTTTGGTAAAGAGATATTGAAATAATAATCGTGCTTTGTGGCATATTGAATAATTTGGTTGTAATAGTAGTGTTGTCGGGAAAAATCGTCAGGCCTAGAACTACCAATTGAAAACTCTGTAGAGTTTCCAAACTCTACACGTAACTTTACCAAATAATTGTTTAAAATTTCATGACAATACTCAAAAACTTCTAGCCTTCTCGTTGACAAGACCCGTTCATGCTGCTCATGTTGCTCTTTTTTCCAAATTTGAACTTTTTGCTTAAGAATAGATGCCACTTCTTCAAATGTGGTGGTGTTTACATCTCTTAAACTTAATGCTTTTTCAATATTGCGCTTTTGAACCTCAGAGAAATAGTCAACTAAACTTTGTGGGTTCCCGTTGTCAGCGGCCTCTAAAGCTCTGATGTATTTCACCTTAGCTTCTTCCCGTAGGACAGTAAAAGGAAAAAAATTGAATTTGATTAGAATCAAGCTTGCCAAAAGTCTTGCTACTCTGCCATTTCCATCTTGGAAAGGGTGAATAGTCGTAAACGCATGGTGCACCCAACTGGAGATGACAATAGCATGTACTTGTTCTATTACCAATTTATTGTAGATGTCAATCAAACGATCCATCTCTGCCTCTACATGCTCAGGTGGGCAATAAAGCACCAAGGTTCCATCCTCTCTGGTTGGATTATTCTCATGCGTTTTGAAAGCACCTTTTAAAAGATCAATCTTGATTTTAGTTCTAAATTGATCTCTTCCCTCTGCATGTATTTGACTACGCGTCACCAATTGATGCAATTCCTTAATAAACCCTTTTGTGAAGGGGCGGTCCTCTTTGACAATATCAAAAATAAAGTCTACCGCCTCTAAATGATCTTTAAGGTGGCTCATTAGTGTTTGGGCAGGTACATTGGTGTCATCGTGGCTCAAAAAAGATTGTACAAATCCCTCCTTGATAAATGTTTCTGTAATGCCTTTTTTTAGATCGTACAAACGTTCGACAATACCCGTTTCAATGGCATGTTCTCTTTTGAGTTGATTCAAAAAATCTTCGTACTCGTGAGAGTTTGTTTGCAAAACTTCTCTTCTTGCAAACCAAGATGGAGCGAGATCATCTAAGGTTGAGGTATCTGCATTATTCCAACTATCATCAAATTGAATAAATTTCCAAAGACGAAATACTTTTTCGTTTGATTCGATCTGAGTTTTTTCTTCATTGCGCTTATTGACAGGTTCATGGCTAACTTTTTCAATACGCTGCTTCAAGCGTTCGCTTAGGTCAATTTTGCCTAGCACCTTTGGCTTTTGCAATTTAAACCGGTAGCTTTCAGTTTCAGTTTTGGAATCATCATTGCTTTCGATTGATTTTTGGAACTGTTTAAGCAATTCATCATACATCGGATCTGTAATCTTCATATTTGGCTTGTTTTCAATATCAAAGCCCTTGCTATTGAGGTAATCCACAATGACAGCCGTCCCTACCTTTAAGTCTCTAGCAACTTTAACTAAAACTCTTGACATTTATTTTTTTATTAATATTAACGCAGAATTGTTAATCTGTGGGGTGAACTTTAATTTACAAATTTAATGCGATTGACAAACACTTGCAATACTGTAAAAAATGATGTTTGAATAAGTTACCCGGCAGTTTCCGGCCCGGCCATATCCAAAATCATAATTTTTTGCCAAATCTTGTTGGACAAGCCCTGGGTCAAAGACTCCACGTCGTTTACTGCGCCGAGTACCACGGGATCGTCCAAGTATTGCACGTGTAAAGCGGCCAGTTTGCTGGTCAAGGAGAGCATTTCGGAGCAGTATTCGAGGTAGCGGGTGAGTTGGTAAGGGGTCATCGAGCGTGCCGGAGAAGACTCGGTAGGTTTGAAGTTGGTGCCAGCCAGAATCACAGCTGGGTCTTTGGTCAATTGGTGCATGTCCACCACGTGCGCCAAACTGCGCAGGGCATGTAGTGAACGCAGCGCCAAACGGCGCTTGAAGCGCATCTCGGAATTGCCCAGAAAAAAGATAGCGATCGACAAAAAGATGACTTCATTGATGGCGGATTCCAGTCCTTGCAAAAAATCGCTCCAGCCATTGCTTTGGTGCGAAAAAATATCAATACTGCGGATGCCCATCACCACCACTACCAAGATCAGCGTTACGATAGAAAGTCCGGTCAAAATCCGCAATCCCCAAATAGGTTGCCGCAACCGCTTGTAGATTTTGAAGCCGTATTCGCCCAATTCGGTCAAATCCAGGCATACCTTGCCAAGACCCGCCTCCGGAAAGCGTTCGGATATGCGGTGCTGCAATTTGCGCAAGGTAGTCATCAACATCTCCGGGCGCAACTCGCTGTACTTGCCTTTGGGTAAGCGCATACTCCATTCATTGCCCAAAATCCAATCCATCCAGTGCATCAAATCAGCGCTTTATTGGGTAAAGTAAAATTGGTCACCATCCTGCAAGAAAGCAAATTTTTGACGAAACTGATTCTGATCTTCCTTCGAAAGTTGAGCTGTATACACGTCTTCGGTATGCGACACGCGGTACAGCACCTCCCCTGCATAATCGTGCAGCACCGTATCTCCTGAATATTGAATGCCCTTCCCGTCTGTACCCACGCAATTGACGCCAATGGTGTAAGCCTGATTTTCGATGGCGCGCGCAGTCAGCAATTGCTGCCAGGCGTAGCTGCGGATTTCTGGAAAATTGGCCACATACAACAGTAAATCGTATTGCTGGGTATTTCTGCTCCACACTGGAAAGCGCAAATCGTAACAAATTAATGGCAAAATACGCCAACCCTTCCATTCAACTACCAGGTGTTGTTGGCCAGGCGTGTAGTGGTTGTGCTCACCAGCCAGGGTGAAGAGATGCTTTTTGTCGTAGGTATGGTGTTTTCCATCTGGTTGCATCCAAACCAGGCGATTGTAATAATGGCCATTTTCCTGGGCAATAAAACTCCCGGTAATGGCGGCTTGCCTGTTCTTGGCTTGTTCTGTCAGCCACTGCATAGTTGGTCCGTCCATCGGCTCCGCCAGGGTCTCGGGGCTCATGCTGAACCCCGTGCTGAACATTTCTGGCAATACTATCAGGTCAGTTTGTTCCTGGATCCCAGCAATTTTTTCACTGAAATAGTCACGATTGACCTGCGGGTTTTCCCAGGTCAATCGCGCTTGAATAAGTGTAACGAACATTTGCTTTTGCTTTAAAGCAAATGTAATCTATTTGATACTCTTTCCAATATCCAATAACCAATATCCAATGTCCAATATCCAACGCGGGGCGAGAATTGTAGGTTTATCCAAATTGAATCCCGCGTAGGATCACTTGACATTGCGCTTCGCTCAATTGCGGAGTGCTTGTACGCGGGGTACAGAAGCTGAGTTCCGAAAACATCAACCCGCGTTGGATATTGGACATTGATTATTGATTATTGGATATTGAATCCGCTTTCCCTCTTCCCCACCAACTTGCCAGCACCGACCCTGTGATGTTCATAATCGGGCCAAACAGTGCAGCGGCTAGTCCTACAGTAGCCAATTTGCCCATTTGATTGGCGAGGCCAGAAGCCAGGCCTCCGTTTTGCAAACCTACCTCGATGGCAACCGTGCGGCAATCCTGCTCTTTCATTCCGAACAAGCGAGCTGCGCCATACCCCAGGATGTAGCCCCCCAGGTTGTGCATTAGTACTGCTACAATCAGTAAGCCCCCTACATTGAGCAATGAGGCTTGGCCTGCTGCCGTGATGATGGTGATGATTACGGCAATACCTGCCATTGAAATAAATGGCAGGTAGTCTTTGAGCATATCGGCTACTTTTTTCAAGTATCGGTTGATTACGAACCCAATAGTCAAAGGAATAATGATGATTTTAGTGATGTCCCAAACCATGCTCCAAAAGGCAATTTCAATGAATTGACCTGCCAACAGTTTCATCAACAATGGCGTCATCACCGGAGCTAATAAGGTGGCGCAGGTTGTAATGGTGATGGACAAAGCCACATTGGCCTTGGCAATCAACGCCATGACATTGGAAGCCAGACCGCTGGGAGAGCAGCCGATCAAGATTACCCCGGCGGCAATTTCGGGCGGAAAATGAAACAAATTGGCGATCGCAAACCCAAGGGTAGGCATGATGGCAAACTGACAACACAGACCGATGATCACTGCCTTTGGCGTTTTGATAATGCCGATAAAATCATCAAAAGTCATGGTGGTACCCATGCCAAACATGATCACTTGTAACAAAGGCAAAATTAATTTAGACAGTTTGTAATCTCCCACTTGGATAAAATACTGTGGATAAAACATTGCTGCACTCACGCCCATAAAAATTACCATGGTGTAGGCATAACCCTTAAGAGCAGCAAAACCTTTCATGCCCCATGCCAACAGCAACAATCCCAATACCAATGCTGGCCCAGTGAGGCTAGGCACATGGGCTAAAAAAGCAACAATGGCCACCAATAGAGCCGCAAGCCCTGCGTACAACAAATACCGAGAAAAAGCAGTAGACATAAGTAGTAAATTAAATGCGGGTTGATTCCTTGAAAATCAACCCGCAAACTTTATGATCTTAAATATTTAACTCCAAAGGCGATCCCAGGAACGGATGGTGTCCCACTCCGGGGTTGGTCTGAAGTACGCTGGTTCTTCAGGATCGAGGTGTTTGCGCACTTCTTCCTCGTTGAGTTCCACTCCAAGCCCTGGGCGCTCTGGCACGTTGGCAAAACCCTTTTCGATGATGGGAACATCTGTCTTTTTGACCAAATTTTCCCAATATGGCAAGTCGACGGAGTGGTGTTCCAAAGCTACAAAGTTTTGGGTAGCTGCCGCACAGTGTACATTGGCCATAAAGGAAATGGGCGTTCCCGCAAAGTGCATGGCCATGGGGATGCCTCGTTCTTCTGCGTAATCACCAATTCGCTTGGTTTCCAACAAGCCGCCTGAACTTGCGAGGTCAGGGTGAATCAAATCTACTGCCCGATTGTCGATCAGCTTGATGAATTCCTCTTTGAGGTAAATGTCTTCGCCTGTTAAGGTTGGGGTTTCGATAGCATGAGAGATTTCTTTCCAATCTTCGGTGTATTTCCAGGGAATGAGGTCTTCAAGCCATGCCAGACGGTATTTTTCAACGGCTCGCCCCAGGCGGATGGCGTTGTTTTTATCGAAATGCCCGTAGTGGTCAGAAGCCAGAGGCACTTCATACCCCACTGCAGCGCGCACTTTTCCGACATAATCTGCCATGATTTCTAGCCCTTTATCGGTGATTTGAATTTGAGTAAAAGGGTGCTCCGTGCCGCCATAGGTCATTTGGGTGTTTTCCCACTGTTTGCTCACATCCCAGAAATTGCTGTTGGCCAGGGTTCCAGGAATTTTGTGCAAAGACTCGATACCAAAGTCCATTTTCAGGAAGGTGTAGCCTTTGTTTTCCACCCGATCCTTCATTTTTGCTGCAAAAGCTGCTGGATCATCCAGGCGAGGCGTGTCGGCATATAGGCGAACTTTACTGCGGTATTTTCCGCCCAGCAATTGGTAAGCAGGTACGTTGTACGCTTTTCCAGCCAAATCCCACAATGCCATTTCAACGCCGCATACCCCACCGGCCTGCCGACCATGGAAACCAAACTGCTTGATTTTTTTGAAAATCATTTCCACATTGCAGGGATTCATGCCCAAAATGCGGCTTTTGAGAAACATGGCATAGCGCCAGTTGCCCCCATCGCGCACTTCGCCCAAACCATAAATGCCTTGATTTGTATCAATCCGAATGATGGGCCAACGCCAACCTTCACTTTTTACGACAATGAAGCGGACATCGGTGATTTTGAGATCACTGGGAGCTGAAGCGCGATTCACTTTAGAAGTTGAATGCTCGATGGTTTGGGTAATGGGTGCGTTGATGAATGCGCCCAGTGCCAAACCCGTCATGCCCACATTTCTGATGAAATCGCGGCGGTTGGGACCAGATTGCTGGTCTTGTTGCGCATCAACAGTTGGCGTAGGATCTGACAGGCCAAATTTTTGAAGATAACGCTGTGATGGTGTACTCATGTTTTTGGTTTGTTTATAAGTTAATATGGGTGTTACCAAGTCCGATCTTTCATATAGGCATCGAGTTCCGCACGGGTCATCGGGAGCTTGTCTTTCTGGGTATCCAGCCAACTCAGGAAATCTTTTTTGATGTCGTCGCTCCATTGGCGGTCAATTTGGCCTGGCGTGTATTTGTTCTCACGCAGTCTTTGGTGGCCGAAGGCATCGCGGAGGGCTACAAATTCAGAGTTGAGTACCAGATCCTCCAAAAAATGCGGTGGGATGAATACAATGCCTCCTTTTTTGGCCAGTACCACATCGCCGGGCAGTACCGTTGCGCGTCCAATGCGGATGGGGTTGTTGATGGAAGCCAGCATCATTTGCTGGATGTAGGAGGGGTCGGAACCTTTGATCCAGGCATTAAATCCTTCAATGGCTTCCAGACCTTCGATGTCGCGCACCGAACCGTAGAAGATAACGCCATTTTTGGATTTGGCATAAATGGCATTGCCGAGGTTGTCGCCAATCAGGGTGCCATCTACAATTTTTCCATAACTGTCGGCCACATAAACATCGCCCGTTTTCAAGACATCAATCGGCCAGGAGTTGCTGGCACCGATGCGGCCTTCTTTTTCGCCGGTGGCTTTGATGATTTTGTCCCACTCGGGGCGCAAGGGCATGTATTGTGCGGTAACTGCCCGTCCAACCATCACTTGCTCAGTGCGCAGCATCGCCCAATCGCCTTCGTACTGGTTTTGGTAGCCTTTGTTGCGCAGGTAGCCCCAGGCTTCTTCGATGGAGACTTTTTTAAGGCGTTCGATGAATTTGTCGCTGGTTTTGGGGCGACCATCGGGAAGACGTTCTCCTTTCCACTCGGGGGTAAGGGCAATAATCTGTTCTTTGGTAGGCGTAACATGTTGGGCTTGTACTGTTACAATCGGAAGAAAGACCAGTGCAAGCAAGACCAGTTTGGTAAATTTAAGCATGTGGACTAAGCATTTTAAAGTTGAAACCTGAAATTCGAACTCACTTTTACAAATGTCGCTTTTTCAGAACAAATTTACGTTCATTTATGCTTAGTGGAGAATTTTGTACTTTTTTTAGAAATGAAGCTTTGTGTTTATTGGGAGAAATCGATGAATCTTAGATGACATTTAAGGCCTCGCGCTGGTATGATCCGCCGTAATCACCCACTTACCCTTTATTTTTTTCCAGATCAGCACGAAATACCCTCCTGGTGCGTCATTTTTGCGCTTTAAGTCCCAGGTGCCGACCAGAAAGACCGATTTTTTGCTCAGTTTTTCCATGCTGACAATGCCAAAGGTGAGCTGCCCCATGGCATCTCGATCGGGGTAACGCCGTTTGTAGTTGTCCAGGGTTTGTTGCCAACCTTTGGTGACGCCTGTAGCGCCGATGAATTGAAGGTTTTCAGATTTCCAATACACCTCCATAAAGGCTGGGATATCGCCACGGTTCCAGTCGTCTTGCTGTTTCAAGATCGATGCGCGAATGGTTACAAAATCGGCATCTTCCTGAGCACTAAGACTTGAACCAACCAGAAGGAGAACAAGATAGGAGAGAAAAAATTTCATACTCGATAAGTTTTATACCTAAAGATAATGGTTTATATTGGGGGACAAAACAGATTGAAATAAATGGGAATAGATACACAACAAATACCTGAACAGCTGGTGTATGAAGAATTTGGAGGAAGCAAATACTTTCGACGGGGTTATCGGCAGGTATTATTGGGGTTAAAAACGGAAGAAGAAATTATGGGCAGTAGCATTTATCAGTCGCTTATTGTTCAGGCTATTGTGTTTTATTTGAAAACGATTTTACCCAAAAAAAAGTACTGGGTTCCAACCAATGAAGCCGGTTTACACCTTCAACCAAAGGAAAACATGGCCAATGACATTGTCATTGTTGAAAAAGACAAACTGCTCAATCCTCAGTCGGAACAATACAGTGATGTTCCTCCTAAATTCATTATCGAAGTTGACATTAAAATTGATCCGGTAGATTTCAATACCGAACCTCCTACCGATGTAAGCATGTCATACATTGTAGAAAAATCGAGTAAATTGCTCGATTTTGGAGTTGAAGGCGTTGCCTGGATTTTGACCCGCAGTAAGCAAATCATTTTGGCGCGTTCACAACGCAACCTGGAGATTTACCATTGGAACGAAAATGTTCCTCTGTTTGAAGGATATAACTTTTGCCTGCAGGATATTCTAGAAGAAGAAGGCATTCTACCGGCAGCAAGTGAGGACCTTTAGTTCTTTTCACGAATCAAAATTCTTCAGCAACTCCACCAATTTCCATACATCCTCAAAGGAATTGTACATCGGCGCTGGAGCAAAACGGATGACACCAGCTTTCCCCCCTTTTTCTCCTGGTAAGTTGTTTTCCCGCCAATCGCAGATTACCCCATTTTGGGCAATGTAATCAAATAATTGCTTCCCTTCCGGCCCCGTCAAGAGGGACAATTGAGCCCCCCGTTGGGCAGGATCACGCGGGGTGATGATTTCAAAGCGGTTTTTTTCAGCGTTGATCAAATCGATCAAATATTCCAGATAAGCGGTTAATTTTTCGCTTTTGGCCCGCAGGGCAGGCATGGTTGCTTCCATAAACAAGTCGTGGCTGGCCTTCATAGGTGCGAAGGCAAATATCGGTGCATTGCTCAATTGCCAGCCCGCTGCTCCGGGAATCGGGTCAAAGCCTTTTTCCATCAAAAAACGCCGTTCTTCATTGTGTCCCCACCAACCCGCAAAGCGTGGAATCTGAGGATTGTGGCCGTGTTTGGTGTGTACAAAGGTGCCACTGAGGGCCCCCGGGCCAGAGTTGATGTATTTGTAGGTGCACCATACGGCAAAATCGACTTCCCAATCGTGCAAATTCAGCAGGACATTGCCCGCAGCATGTGCCAGGTCGAAACCCACGTAAGCGCCCACTCGGTGTCCAGCCTCGGTGATGGCAGGCATATCATAAACCTGCCCGGTGAAGTAGTTCAATCCTGCAAACAAGACCAAGGCAGTTTGCTCTCCATGCTGCGCGATGGCGGCAAGGATGTCTTCGGTGTGCAGCAATGCCTCTCCTGGCCGGGGAGCAACTTCCACTATCGCTTCTGCTGGATCAAAACCGTGCCAACGCACTTGACTCTCCACGGCATACTGATCTGAAGGGAAAGCCCCCGCCTCCATGATGATTTTGAAACGCTGGGTAGTGGGTCGGTAAAAACTCACCATCATCAAGTGCAAATTGACGCTGAGGGTATTCATGATGATGACTTCGTCTTCCTGAGCGCCGACGATATGTGCCGAAGCCGGAGCAAGGGCCTTGTGGTACTGCGTCCAGGGCAGTTCGCCTTCAAAATGGCCTTCAACGCCCAGTTCACTCCAACGATGGAGTTCTTCCTCTAGAAAAACACGCGCTTTTTTGGGTTGAAGCCCCAAGGAATTTCCGCAAAAATACAGGCCGTTTTGACCCTGATGCTGAGGGAAAAGATACTGTTCCCGGAAGTGACGCAGGGGGTCTTGAGCGTCCATTTGCTGGGCGAAATCGAACGTAGGCTGAAAAGTCATTGATTGTGGTTTAAACTTGCAATTATACTGCAAGCAAACATAAGGAATCTCGCAAAGTTGAAATTGACCAGTAAAGAATAAAATGGTCATAGGAAAAAATAAAATTTGAAGCTGTGTTGAAAAATCCCCATCCAGTTTCCTTGTATATTGTGGTAGTTTAGCCAAACAATTTTTCAATCAATTTTTGACATGAAAAACCCATTCCTCTCATTGCTGTTGCTGCTTCCGTTTTGCCTGCTGGGCCAACAAACCTACTACTGTAGCCCCCAAGGCAATGACCAAAACGACGGTAAAACGGAACAAACTGCGTTTCAAACCCTTGCCCGCTGTCGGGCGCTAGAACTCAATCCCGGAGATAAACTCCTGTTGGAAGGTGGGCAAAGTTTTGAAGGCTACTTGAAATTCACCAATGAAGATGAAGGGACTCCTGAACAATCAGTAACGCTGGGCAGTTATGGGAAAGGTCGAGCCACGATTGTAAGTCCAGATTCAACTGCGGTACTGATCTGGAATGCGGGAGGTTTTGTGGTGCAGGATTTGATCCTGGATGGCAAAAACCGGGTCAAAAATCAAGGCTACGGTTTGTGTTTTTACAATGACCTGCCCAAATCCGACAAGCGAAAATTCATTCGCATTCAGCGTGTTTTGGCCAAGTCTTTTCACCAGGATGGCATTTATGTAGGCGGTCAGGCCATCGACAAATCGCAAAGTGGCTATGAAGACATCCGCATCGAACATTGCGAAGTAAGCGACAACCAATACCACGGCATCTATGTAACGGGCTATTGGGATCATCTCGCCACCGAATATGCCAACCGAAATCTCTACGTAGGGTATTGCATCGCCAATAACAATACGGGCGACCCCGCGTACTACGAAAACCACAGTGGCAGCGGCATGGAAATTGACAATGTAGAAGATGCTTTGGTGGAATATTGCGAAGCATACCGAAATGGGTTTCTGTGCAATTCCAAGGCAGGTGGCCCATGTGGGATCTGGTTTCACTCTACCAATCGGGGCATTATTCAATTTTGTTCGTCCATCTCCAATCGCTCGGGTACGGGACTGGATGGCGCAGGGTTTGACCTGGACGGTGGCACGACCAATTGCATCATTCAGTATTGCTATGCCCGCGACAACGACGGAGCTGGCATCCTGGTCTGGAATTACAACTATGCCCCTCATCGCCTAGGCGACAACATCTTGCGGTACAATGTGCTCGAAAACAATAGCCGCTTCAATTTTTATGCAGATATTTTCATTGGGTCAGATGGAACCGTGGTGGAGAATTTGGCCGTTTACAACAATACTATTTTCACCAGTGCACAGCCGTTGGCTACTCCCGCTTGTATCCATGTTGGGAAAGGCACCAAAAACATCGAGGTGTACAACAATTTGCTGATCACCAATGGCAATATTCCGGTATTTGATTTTCAGGCAGGTCACGGTGCAATTTTACACAACAATGTGGAATGGCCAATCAATCACCCCAATCCTCCAGCGGTACAAGTGGGCAATCGCCGACTGAACCCAACCCTAAATGCCTTCAACACTGGAGAATTTCCGGCTATAGGCTCCAAAGGTGTATTGCTCAAAGGTTATCGTCCGCTGCCCAATTCGCCGCTGAATACGTCAGGAATTCCGCGCATGGAGAAAGGAAAACCTTTGGCCATCCGGGATTTTCTGGGCAATTCTTCTCCTCCCAGATCAGTTGGCGCCATCAATCAACGTTAAAACCGACCACGTTAAAACATAAAACTGCCTATTCACGTTATTGACATGATTCATAATTTTTTTGCATATTTGTGTCCTGAAAATTTTGCTACTGAGGCCCTACAAAAACAGTTTAGTAACGCAGAAAAATTAACTTCCCGATTTTGGGTTTTGAATAGGAAGTCGAACGGTTCATTTCAAGTGAGCTTCCTATTCAAAAGCCGCTAAAAAAATCGGGAAGTAATTTTTTGCGTCATACTTAATGAGCGCTCAATATCCCTGACATGTCCGAAAATATTTGGGAATACCTTTCGGTACTTCTCGCAAGTTCATTCAAATTTCTTTTTGGCCCACTGCAAGGTAAGGCTTACGGTTTGCCGTGGCTGCTGACCGCCGGATTAACGGCAAGCGGAATGATGCTCAGCGTGGTGACTTTTACTTATTTTGGTCAATACCTCAAAAATAAATTCTTCAAAACCAAGCGCGTATTCACCCCTCAAAATCGCCGTAAGGTGACCTTATGGCGCAAGTATGGCATCATTGGAGTAGCTTTATTTACTCCACTGCTTCTCACTCCGATTGGTGGAACTTTATTAGCCAACGCCTTTGGAGAAAAGAAAGAAAAAATATTTTTGTGGATGTCCATTTTTGCCACTATTTGGGGAATTCTTGTAACTTTAATGGTGTATCAAGCTGGAGACTTGCTGCAAGGATTGTTTCATATGCCCAGGATACCTTAAACGGGTAGACAAACAAACAGAATATACTCACTTTTATTTACTTTCGTTCGCTTCCTGATTATTAAACTTGTCATAGTTTTGATAAAATAAGCAACCTACCTGTACAACCAATGCAGGCCAGGGTTATTTTGGCGTACATTTTTCACCTTAATAAAACCTTCTATACATGAAATTTGAGACTTTGCAATTGCACGCTGGTCAAGAGGTAGACCCTACTACCCGTTCACGTGCAGTACCCATCTATCAGACCACTGCTTACACTTTTAAAGATTCTGAACATGGTGCCAATCTCTTTGGCTTAAGAGAATTTGGAAACATCTACACCCGGATCATGAACCCAACTTCGGATGTATTCGAAAAGCGGGTAGCTGCTCTGGAAGGCGGTGCAATGGGCTTGGCGGTAGCATCTGGGCATGCCGCACAATTCATCGCCCTAAACAACATCATGCAGGTTGGTGATAATTTTGTCACTTCTTCCAACTTGTACGGAGGTTCTCACAACCAGTTCAAAGTATCTTTCAAACGCCTTGGAGTAGAAGCGCGTTTTGCAGCAGGAGAAAGCGTAGCCGATTACGAAAGCCTGATTGACGGCAATACCAAAGCCTTGTACTGCGAAACCATTGGTAACCCAAGCTACAACGTTCCCGATTTTGAAGGTTTGTCAGCTTTGGCCAAAAAACACGATCTGCCCTTGATCGTAGACAATACTTTTGGGGCTTGTGGTTTCTTGTGCCGCCCAATCGAATGGGGTGCCGCAGTGGTAGTCGAATCTGCTACCAAGTGGATCGGCGGTCATGGTACCAGCATTGGTGGAGTTATTGTAGATGCCGGAAACTACAACTGGGGCAATGGAAAATTCCCACAGTTTACCGAGCCTTCTGAAGGTTACCACGGATTGGTTTTCTGGGATGTTTTTGGCGACAAAGGCCCATTCGGAAATATCGCATTTGCCATCCGTTGCCGGGTAGAAGGCTTGCGCGATTGGGGCCCTTCAATTAGCCCCTTCAATTCCTTTCTGTTCTTGCAAGGTTTGGAAACGCTTTCTTTGCGCGTAGAACGCACTTGCCAAAATGCTCAGGCTGTGGCCGAATGGCTGGAAGCGCATCCAAAAGTAGAAAAGGTGTGGTATCCAGGATTGAAGAGCCACGATAGCCACGAACGGGCCAAAAAATACCTGCACAATGGCTTTGGAGGTGTACTGAGCTTCACCTTGAAAGGCAGTAAGGAAAACGCCACGCAATTTGTAAACAACCTGCAACTGACCAGCCACCTGGCCAACGTTGGTGATTCCAAAACGCTGATCATTCAGCCTTCTGCAACAACGCACTCGCAATTGGACGAAACCGAGCAACTGGCAGCAGGCGTATTGCCCAATTTGTTGCGCATTTCTCTCGGTATCGAGCACATTGATGATATCAAAGCGGATTTGGAATTGGGATTTGCGGCGATTTAAAAAATTGGTATATAATGATTTAAAAGCCTTTTGGTGATTTGTTTCACTGAAAGGCTTTCTATTGATGCGAAGGGAATTTTTTTTGAAAAGATGTTGTTTTGTTTTCAATTCCCTCGGAAAAATAAATTTATCTTTGTGTCATAAATCATCACCATGCTACGAACCTCAATTCTTTTACTAAGCCTTTTCCTGGTGCTTACCTCTACTTTAGCACAACAACCAGCCACTCCCTCCATCGAAATCATTGAACAAGCTGGTACAGGTATCCTGCGCATTGAAGCGGACGGCCAGGGCAAAAACCGACAATTGGCCGAAGATGATGTCCGCCAACGGGTATTAGAGCGCCTGATCTACGATGGGATTGCGCATCCCCAAATCACGGCGGTTCGCCTACCCATGATCCCAGACCGCTCCAAGCTTACAGCGGTACAACTAGAGGCACTCAAAGACGTTTTAAAGCCTGAAAATACCAAGCGGTATTATACCGAGGTGCTTTGGGTGGAACAACGGCCAACCCGCACCAGCGAAGGCACCAAACTCCAACTATTTAACGTAACGATCAATTACGACCTGTTCCGTCGCGAACTGGAAACCCGGGGTATCCTCCGGAAATTTGGTTACCGTTAATTCTCTTTCCATTTAGAGCTTGTTTAATTCAAACCTAACGATGAAACAACTAATCTGGCTTTTGAGCCTGTGCTGCCTGGTACAGTTACAGGGCCAAAATGCGGCGGATGGCACTACCACTGCCCCTAAAAATGCTATTGTGCAACCCACCATCATGGTCATTCCATTTACCCGCGAGAAAGAAGATGTACGCAAGGTACTGGACATGGACGGTGATCGCCGTCTGGCCATTGCAAAAATTAAAGAAGCTTTTGACACCCGGGGTTTTTCAACCATCGACTTTGTGGCCAAACTGAAAGAAACCGAGGCGCGCCAGGCTTTTACGAGTGAAAACCTTACGGACATCAAAACCCAGATCATTGAATTCAGCGGCGCAGAAATCTACATTGAGGTAGACGTGCAAAAGCAATACAGCGGAACGGGCAACAGTGTCAATGTCATCCTGGCGGGTTACGACGCTTCTACGGGTACCTCGCTGGTGAATAAAGTGGCCATGAGTGAAAAGTTCAACACCACGGACTTTGGGCGCCTCATCAATCGGGCAGTGGATGCCACCATGGAAGATTTCCTGAATGTACTCCAGTCCAAATTCACGGATATTGTTGAAAATGGCCGCTTGATTGCCATCGAGTTTGACCTCGCAGCGGATACGGATTTGCGGATGAGCACTGAAATTCCTGGTCAGTCCATGGCTTTGTCGGATGTCCTTGAAATCTGGATGGAAGAAAAAGCCCTCAACGGCAATTACCATTTACAAGGTACGAGCGACGTAAAAATGATTTTTGACCAGGTGAGAGTTGCCTTCCGGGATAAAAACGGGAACAACATTTCGACCAGTAAATTCTCGCTTGAGGTACTGCGTTTTTGCCTTACCCTGAAAAAGCCAGGAAATGCGGGCAAAGTGCAGGTAAAACGCCAGGTAAAAGGCAATACCATTTTCATCACCCTATCCTAAAACTAAATGACCATGAAAAATACCTTTTTGATCCTGATCTGTGCCTTGGGTATGGCTTTGGGCAATGCATTCGCTCAGGAGCAACAATTGTTACTTGGTCTGGGTGAGGTACAAGTTTCGGGGGGCAGTGTGACCTCCGTCCAAAAAACGGCAGTACAAGGTAAATTGCGGACCATGTTGGCTGCAACCGGTTTTTCAGCCGAAGCGCTGCAAGTACCAGTTGTGGTACAGCCAGAATTACAGTTGATGGAGCCCCGTGCCGTTGAAACGGGTACCAAAACCCTCTATGTAATTGATGCCAACCTGACTTATACGGTAAAACAAAAAGAAGGCAACCCAATTTTTGGGGCCCAAGCGAAACGTGTTTCCGGTTCAGGTACCAGCACTGCTTTGGCCTTAAGCAATCTGATCAGCAACTTGCCAATGCAGGATGCCAAGTTCAACACCTTCGTAGCAGAAATGAAAACCGAGATAATGGATTACTACAGCAAGCAGTGCCAAAATCTCATTGCGGAAAGCAATCGTTTGGTAGAAACAGGGCAGTACGCCAAGGCCTACGGCCTCTTGTCCAATATCCCCATTGAATCGGCTTGTAGCAGCACGGCCAGTGCGGCTTTGAAAGCGGTGTATCAAAAGCAGCGCGACGCCATTTGTACTTATTATTTGTTGCAGGCAAAAAGTAGTGCCGCCGCCAAGCAGTATGATCAAACCCTGCAAGCCCTAAAAAAAATTGACGGGGATGCCCCTTGCGCCAAGGAAGCTTTTGCGCTAGCCGAATCCTTAAAAGATGCAGTGGATGCGGATGTCAAGGCCAATCTGGATGCTTTAAAAGAGTACTACAAAGCCCAGGCCAGCCAAAACAACTGGAACATCAACGTAATGAAAGATTATTTTCTTCACGCTTCGAAGTAACAAAACATGGTGTTGATGAAGTCATTGCTGAGCGGATTGCTCTTGGTTTTTGCCCTCGGCCAACTTGCCGCGCAAGTCAATAAAGATAAAATTTCCATCGCGGTAGTGGATTTTTACTTGCCCTCGGTAGATAAGTTTGCTGCCAAAATACGCGAAGATTACAAGGATAACCCTTATCGACGTTGGGGGGCAGATGCTACCTATTACCGCAATCGTTTGAATGGGGTACCTGAATACGCCACGGAAATCTTTGGCAATGACAATCGCTTCATCCTGCTCGACCGAAAATCTAGTGCCTTAGTGAACAAGGAACGCGAATTGCAGAAAAACGAAGATTTCCTGGAGGGTTACGTGGTAGCCCAGGGCAAAAGTATTGGAGCTCAATACCTCCTCTCGGGCAATTTTGACCTGGACGCAGTGACCTTTACACTTACGCTTTATTCGGTAGCAGATAATGCGGTAGTGGGCTCCGAAACAGGCAATATTCAACAAAGCCTGACTTATTCAGGAAAGGTGCGGGAAGACATTGTAAACATCGCCCAACGCCTGAGTCAAAAAATGTTTCCCAATCACATCAAAGTGGTGGAAATTGTGGAACTCAAAAAGGACAAGGCGCAGTCCTTACTCATTGCCGCAGGCATCAACAAGGGCCTGAAGCTCAAACAAGCCGTTGACATTTTCATCATCGAGGAAAAGGTGGTGGATGGTGAAAAATCCATTTACAACCGTACAGTAGCCAAAGCGGAGGTGCAAAAAATTGAAGGCCCTAATTTTTCCATTGTTTCATTGAAAGATGGGGAGGAAGAGGTCAAAAAATTGATCGATGGTGGACGGAAATTGTACTGTTTGCCTGCGGTGAATTGAAGTTTCAATTTTAATGTTTCATGGTTTTAATCTAGCCTTATGTCAAAGCTTAACCTAGCATACTATTTATTAGTCATCGTTTATGTTCTAAGTTTTCAAGAGGTGTTCAGCCAAACTGCTTTGGGTGAACCGGATATCGTGATGAAATTGGTGGAACAAAAGGATTTCACCTCACCAACTGATTCCCGAATTGCCAAAATTCAATCCACGATTGTTTATAGCTTCAATCGGGTCAGGATGGTCTATGTCAACAGCAGCATTTCCCCCAGTAGCCGCCCAGCTACTTTTTTACTCGAAATTATGCCTAAATACAAGAGGGACAATGATGAATTTAGCATGACCAAGATGGTTGACTCCACGGAGACTATGACCTTTTCCTATACCACGGGTTATCATACGTCAGCTACTCTGATTGTGACGGACATCAGCAAAGGGAGCCTCAAATCCTATCACACCATCTATGGGACAAATTCAACCAATGAAACTTTTAGCTTGAATTACAAAGTATTAGGCTTACGAAAAGGGTTGGTGATGACGGATAGTTTGAAAAAAACAATTTCGGTCAGGGCTTTTGAACAGGTGAAACCCAAGCTTCCTGCCGTCCAGGAAAAGGCTTTTAATGCGGCGATAAAAAACATCGGCGCAGCAGCTGAAGACGCGCCTTATTTTCTCTTTCCGGTAAAATTGCCGCTTACTGCTATCGTAGAATCAAAAAAGGATAAGGCCGAAGTGGTGAGTACTCCCGGCTTGGCTTCCTTGCGTTTGGGGCTCAACAAACCTTTCCCCGTCTATGAAATCATCGAGCGGAAAATTGGGCGGGTAACCTACGAACAGTTTACCCAAATTGGTGCTTTGACCAATAAAGTCAGTGCCAAAACGGTCGAAAATTGTGATGTAACTGACGGAGAAAAGGAAATTTTCGCGGCCCTGCAAAGTGGAAAAAAAATCTGGTGTTCTCCTTTCAAACCGCTGACTGTCAACAAATACGAAGAAGACATCCCCGGAGTCGCGGTGCTTTTGGTAGCACCTGCCATTTCCAAAGAAGATTGGGAAAAATGCTACCTGAAACTTCGCACCGAGTATTTAAGCGCTCGGGGGACTTATTACCCCATGCTAGATCGGACCAAGCTTGAGGTGATTCAAAAAGAGAAGAACCTCCAAAAATCTGAAGCCTTTATTGACAAAGCCACCATTCAACAATTCAAATCCATTGGCGCAGGCTACTTATTGGAGGTGCAACTAAAAGACTTCCAAGAGACCTATGAAACCTTAATGGGTGGACGCTACAAATTTAGTGTCAACTGCATCACCCGATTGATCGAAGTCAAAACTGGCGAAATATTGGCAGAAGTGCCCAATACCTTCACTAAGAACTGGTCTCACTCCTCTATCACGACCATCACTACTGAACAAGATCGTGAGTATGATGCAATTGTTGCTTCCAGCAATCGTGAGGCGACTATCCGACTTTTGGGATTGGACTATTTGGCTTTTAATTTGCGGGAGGTGCTCAATCGTGCCCTTCCTCAAAAAATTGAGGTGGTCGAAATCGCCGAAGAGAAAAAAGAAAATGCCGAAGCGCTGATCATTGCTGGCAACTTCAATGCAGAAATAAAAAGTGATGACTATTTCATTTGCCGCAAAAAAGTGGTAGAGGTAGATGGTGAACAGTTGATCCGCATGGAACAAATTGGGGTTGTTTTTGTCAAAACAGCCTTGGGTGATGGCATAGCTTTGGCTAAAGTCAAAAAAGGCGAAAAGGACATTTTTAAAGCCATCAAGGCCGGAGACAAACTGTTCTGTATCGATAAACCGGAATGGTTCATCAATGGGCAGTATACCAGACAATTAAAGGTGGCTGGGTTTTAATAGGCTAAAAGTTTACTCCAAAATGGATCGTTCTCAGTTGATCAGGTTTTATTGGTTTTTAATACTGGTACTAGGGTTAAATGTGCTGGCATTGGGCCAAAGTGTCAAGCCAAGTTATGTGCTGAAATACCTGTCAGACACCTATGAGAACGATCCCTTTTTGAAAGAAATAAAGAGATATACGTTGGAGGCGCTACATAACCTGGATGAGGTAGATGTCATTAGCCCTTACACGTCTTCAAATTATCCTGCACAATACTATCTGGAACTTAAACCTTCCTATGCTTATTATGGCTGGAACGGTGGAACCCATCATTTCATCCAGGATGATACTACACGTAAACGGATGTGTTTCGAATACAGGATGAATTATGGCCCCAAAATTACCTGTACCTTAGGTGATGTGGTTACTGGCCGGGTTTTGGATATCTATGAGCTAAAATTCTACAATACCTTTCCTGCAGAAAGGCTCTGTCTTGATTATATTGAACTAGGCCACGAAAAAGGGCAGGTATTTGAACCTGCAAAACTGGTAGAAAAATTAAAAAGTTACCTTAATCTATTCTTTGATGACAGAATAATGAAGGCAGAAAAAGCCCTGAAAAATGAATTAAGCCATGCGGTGTACGATGTATTTTTTCAGTTTTTCCCGGTAAGGCAGCAGGTAATTGCCTTTAAATCCTTAAGATTTGACTCGGTGTCTGTTGATGTTCAAGGATTTGAAAAATATAATCTGGGTCTTAATAAGTCGATTTTTGTTTACAGATTGAAGCCCTTTCGAGAGGGTATAGACATGCATGAGCGCATTGAGCTGTTAGGAGAGTTTTATACCACGGCCAAAAAAGGGTCGTATTTCAACGGCATTTTTACAGGTGCCAAAAATAATATCACCGCCGCATTAAACAATAAAGAGACTTTATGGTGTTCACCCATACGTTTGAAATCCACTTTCAGGCAAGCTGAACCTCCTCCTGCCATTGCTTTTAATGTTCGAACTTCAGGAGTAACCATTGATAAATGGGTATTGAATCAATTGTATGATCGGCTCAAAGCACAAATTCTGGATGCACGTGGCAAACAATTAATCATATTGGATAGAAAAAAAACTGCCGAGATACAAGAGCAACGCGATGAGAATAAGTCCAACTCCTTTTTGGACAAAGCCTCCATTGAACAATTCAAATCTATCGGAGCGCGCTACATTTTTGATGTAGAGATTCAATCTGCAATTCCTGGAAACCCAGCAGGCAATTTTTCCTTCAACAGTAGGTGTGTCACGCATTTAATCGATGTTGAAACAAATGAAATCGTTGCTGAGAGCGTCAGTGATCACGGGACCTGGTGGTCGCACAAGGCAACTATTCCAACTGAAATCATGGAATTCAAAATTATGAGTGCCCAAAGCCCAGAAACTCGTCTTGAATTTGTCAAAAACATGGGGTTAGTCAGCCACTTAAAATTCAACGTTCGAGAGGTGCTCAATCGGGCAATTCCGGCCAAGATTGAAATTTTTGAGGTCACCGAAGTAGAAAAAGATAAGGCGAAGCAAGTACTCATCAGTGGGAATTTCAACGAAAGGACCATGAAAGATGATTACCATGTATGTGTGAAAAAAGAAATAAATGTGGATGGAACCATACAAACGCGTTGGGAAACCATTGGTCGGGTTGCCATCACCACCCCCACAGGTGATGGCTTGGCCTTGACTAAAGTGAAGCAAGGAGAAAAAGAGATTTACGCTGCCTTTCAGAAGGGCGTAAAGCTGTATTGTTTTGATCGACCTGAATGGTTGATCGATGGGCGATTCATGTACCAATTGAAGGCAGCAGGGTTTTAAATGTGTATAAACTTGTCAAAAATGAATGCTGTGATGCGTAGATTTTGTGCTTTATGGGTCTTGTTGCTACTGATGAATGGACTGGTTTTTTCCCAGTACTTGAAGCCCAAACACGTCATAGCTCGCTTCACGAGTGAAGAGGAAAACTACGAAGACGATCTGTTTTTGGAAAAATTGGCTTATATAGCTTCTAGTAGCCTAGATGCAAGCAGGGACATAGAGATCTATCAACGTAATTTTGTTAGACAATACCCTGTGCAATATTTCCTAAAAGTCATTGCATCAAACAAGTACTATATCTGGAAAGGATCATTTCATTATTCTCACATTGACCCTCAAAAGGAGATAATGTATTTTCAATACCAAATGAATTACGCACCCAAAACTGATTTGATTTTAGGAAACGTCAGCACTGGAGCCATCACTAATTTTTACCGGATTCAAACGCAAAGTGTTTTTCCAGCAGAAACCATTGGTGTGCCCTACGCTGAGGTTGGCTATAAAAAAGGGATGCCCCTCGAAAAAGAAGATCAAAAAAAATACATCGAAGCGGCCAAAATATCCCTTCGTGTACATCTTCGAATGAATACCATTGCCGCCGAAAAAGTCGCTTGGAAAGAGATGCAAAATGCTGCTTATTACGCACAATTTCATTTTTTTCCCATCCGTGCTCAAGTGCTCAATTTTTCTCCAGTTGGGAAAGAAGGAGCAACGGCTAGTATCCCCGGGCTAGATGATTATCATTTTTCTCCATACCATGCTTTCTATGTCTATCTTCTGAAAGAATACAAAGATGAAACAGGTACTTTTGAAAGAATCGAACTATTAGAAACACTAGTGACTGGAGGAAAAAAAGGTACTTTTTTAAGAGACAAGCCCAATCGTAAAATTGAAGAAGCATTGCAAAAAGGAGAAACAGTTTGGTGCTCACCGCTTAAACTACAATACACCTCGGTTCCAAAAGAAGCTCCTCCAACAATTGCTGTAAATTTACGTGCGCCTGGCTATACTATTGAACCTATGACGATGGCCATATTATCTACCCGCTTGAATATGGATGTGCTCAATGTGCGTGGAAAATATTTAACCCTGCTGGATCGAGAGAGTAGATATGCCATAAAATGGACGCAAAGGGACAACAAAGCTGATACTAAAATCCAAATAGACCAGCAATACGTTGCTCAGTTCAAATCACTGGGATGCCGTTATGTTCTGGATGCCGAAATCAAAACCCTGCGGTACTCGCTTAATAATGGTAGTTATATTTTTTATGCAGATTATATTCTACGTTTGATTGATGCTGAAACGGGCGAAGTAGTCAGTGAAGTAGCCAATAATTACTCAAAGAGTTGGTGGCATATCAAACTGAGCACAGCTCCTATTGATGGTGCTGAATTTGATATGATCCAAGCTGCTACCAAAGATAGAGACAAAGAAAAAATCATTTATGACCTGGGCTTGAAGTACCTGGAATTCAATATCCGGGAAATCATCAATAAAGCACTACCTGCAAAAATAAAGGTGAACGAAATTACCGAAGCGCAGAAGGGTAAAGCCAAACAGCTGTTTATCAGTGGTGATTTTAATGAACGGATAACAAAAGACGATTATCATGTGTGTATCCAAAAAGAGGTAGAGGTAGACGGGAAAATGGAAACCCGCTGGGAGCAAATTGGTCGAATTGACATTGCCAGCTCGATAGGCGACGGCCTCGCCCTCGCCAGAGTCAAAAAAGGTGAAGCAGAAATCTATGCCGCCTTCCAAAAAGGGGAAAAACTCTACTGCTTCGACCGCCCCGAATTGCTTATTGACGGCGACTACAAATGGCAACTCAAAAAAGCCGGATTCTAGTCAATTTGCCAATTCTTTACATTTTGATAACCTTGTGTATCCGATTATCAACAAATTTAATATTACTTTTACCAGTGAAGGACTACTCATCAAATTATACGGAAAGGCTACTACTCAGTACGAATCGTTAATTCTACATTTTTTTACCACAAAATATCCTGGGTGTACATACGACACACCCATTCAAGATGCTTTTGCATCATTAATGTTAAAACGGATGAAAAAACTGTTTTACTTGACCCTGCTTGCATTTTTGCCCCTCATCACGTTTGCCCAGCGAAAGCATTGTGGCTTTGAACCGGACACTCGCCAGATCGAAAGTATGAAGGGATATCAGGAGGCGATCGAGCGCTTTGGACAGCATGCCCGTCCCGAATTGCGTGCACCCATCCGGGTACCCGTGCGATTGGTGGTTTTTTCCAGTCGAACCGCTAGCCCCAGTCCTACCCAAGACGATTTTGAACGAGCACTGCTTGCACTCAATAAAACTTTTCAAGCCGCCAATCTGGAGTTTTTTGCCTGTGAAAACTTACGACGGGTCATTTCTTCGCGCTATGCTAATTTTGACAGTGACCTGGACGAAGACAACGTGTGGAACACCTATGGCCGCTCCGGAATCATCAATATTTTTTGCTTTGAAGACATTGATTTTGGTAGTGCCCTTGGATACACTTATTTCCCATCGCAAAATGGGCCGGAAGCTATATTCCTCCTTCAGGAAGAATTACTGACGTCCACTTTTCCGCACGAAATGGGGCACTACTACGGCTTGTACCATACCCACGGCAAATCCAATTGTGGTACCACCGATGAATTGGTCAACGACCCCAATTGCGCCCGTACTGGCGATGACGTATGTGACACACCCGCTGACCCCAATCTGGATGGCTTATTTTGCCGAGGGAGCCTAGTCGATTCGGCCACTTGCAAGTATATCGGCAAGGAGCTCGACCGTTTGGGCAAGCCTTTTCAGCCCGACCCTAGCAACATCATGGCGTATACTTGGGAGCATTGTACCACCCGGTTTACGCCCGGGCAATACGAGCGCATGCGCTTTTTTGCCGAAAATATACGCTTGTACGCGGAGGATTGTTCAGGGCGAAAAATCTGTCCCATGCCTCAAGTGGTGGCAAGCCAGCTCAGTCCAGGGTTGATGCAGTTTGATTGGACTGCGGGAAGCGCCTCCGTTTTTCAAGCGCGTTATCGCCTCGGGGAAGATACCACCTGGATTCCCCTTAAAACCATTTATGGCAACAAGTGGCTGGCCTACGACCTTGGCCCCTGTACCCGCGTCGAGTTCCAGGTGCGCGCCCAGTGTGGGGATGCCTACACGAACTGGTCGGCCCCTACCCTAGCGTTTACCAAGGGCTGTGCCAACAACGATGGGTATTGTACCAGCCTGGGGGGCAGCGAAAATGTCTGGATCAACCGGTTGAGCCTGGGTGAATGGTCAAATAAAACTGGCGACGACGGTGGCTATGACCTTTTTACCCCCAATGACCTGAACATCGCGGCTGGAAAAAGCTACACCTTGGCCTTGCAGCCGGGAGGCTTCACCCGCGCACGAGATACCCTGTACTGGCGGGTATGGGTTGACTTCAACCGGGATAAAGATTTTAATGACCCCAGTGAAATGGTCTTTCAGGCCAAAAGCCGTGGACGGAGCGCCATTGTAAAAGGGAGCCTCGCTTTTCCAGATTCCCTTGCAGGTACTTACCGCATGCGGCTTAGCCTTTCCAAGGGCACCTATGTGGATGCCTGTGGAAAGGGAGGAATAGTCCTGGAGACCGAAGATTATGAATGGGCCATTAAGAAAACAAATAGCGGTCTAATTGAGCCGGATTTACAATTGAATTTTACTCCAGTTGCAGCTGAGTCGGACGCCCCACAGCTACGCATCATCCCGAATCCCAACATGGGCTTGTTCATTCTGCAAGTCCCCAATACCCTCCAGGGCGAAGGCGAGGTGCTGGTCTTCAACAGCACCGGGCAGCAGGTACATCAGGCAAAGCTAAACTTTAGTGCTGGCCTTCCGCCGCAGGTCAGGCTTTTGGAACAATCTCCCGGAGTGTATTTCCTGCGCCTGCAAGTTGGGCAAACTGTTTTCAGTGAACGACTCATTCTCCTACAACCTTAACCCTATCTAACCTCATTTTATGAAAAAATACTACTACTCCATTCTTCTGATCTTTGTTGCCTTGGCCTTGCCTGGTTTGGCCTTTGCCCAAAAGCCCAACTACCAGTGGGCTGCAAAAATTGACATCAGCGATAGCGATATTACGGACGAAGAAGGTGGTCCTCTCATTGAAATGCTCGTAGATCAACAAGGCAACTCCTATTTGCTCGGCGGGTTTCAAGAAGGCCTTCAACTAGATGCACAAACCCATTTGCAAGAAAACCCCGACAGCCTTTATCAATTTTTTTTAGCCAAATACAATGCCAAGGGCAAATTGGAATGGTACCGAACGATCCGGGAATCGGAATTCGGATCAGTGAATGTATATGATATGGTTTTGGATGCACAAGGCCAGGTCATTCTGGGGGGAACCAGCAGTGCCGATACTGTCTACCTTGGAAGGAATGATTATTTGACCTCCAGCTGTGGCGCCGATTCATTTTGTGAAGACCTGTTTTTGGTCAAGTTTTCAACCCAGGGCGATGTGGCATGGGGGCGTCAAATGAGCACGGCTGCGGGTTATTTTTATGACTTGCGCCTGAACCTCGACCTTCAAGACAATCTTTTGCTGACCTTTTTAAGTTATCGTGCAGACAGCATCTTTATCGCTGGTCAAACCATCAAAAATGTACCTAAAGATGCCATTTTTGCCTGCAAAATGGATCCCAATGGCAAGTTGAAGTGGTATCGTCAGGGCAATCAGATCGATGCCGATCTGGAGTTATTGGATGTAAGTGCTCAGCGGGACGGCTCCTCTTGGGTGTTGGGGACGTATGCTTATGGTGACAAAGTGGATTTTGGAGATGGTTTTTCGTTGCAAAGCCTGCCCAAAATTGATCCTTTTTATGATCAAACTTACCTCATCAAACATGCTGCTGACGGCGACATTGAATGGTTGAGTGAACTCAATAGTGATATTTTATATGCCCGCATGGTAGCAGGGAAAAATGGAGACATTTACATAGTAGGCAGCTATTCCGAGATTTTGTACTACAATGGGCGGGTGGTGTTGAGCGATATTGGGATCAATCCGAATCCAGAAGAGGATTACACGACTTTTATACTCAAAATTGACTCGGATGGGAAAATTATTTGGAAAAAACAGCTCCCACAAGTGATTCCTCTGTGTTTGGATTATATTCTGGATTCTTCATTCTTGCCCTTTCGCAGTTGGTCGGTGGATGCCGCAGGGCGTTTGTTGATGCCACTGTATTACCTTGCCTACGAACCTACTACCCTTCAGGTGGCAGACAGAACCATTGAATTGCCCATCACTTATGTTGACGATGAAGATTCCATGTATGAATGGGGTGGACTGGCCCGTATTGAACCCTCAGGGAAACTGGATTGGGTGGCAGATTTTCCACTGGATTCTGTTAATCATTTTTACCCTCATTTTGTGCGGCCTGGCCCAGATGAAAGCTTTTACCTGGAAGGAGCCATGTATATCGATACCCTGCGCCTGAGTAATAACATTCTGGTCACCGAAGATTACATTTCCTCTGTACTTACCCGGTTTGATATGTCTGTAGCAATACGCCGCCCAAGCCCTGGACAATTGCCATTCCCATATCCTCGGACACCGATTGGACAATCCAAACTAAATGCACCCTTGGATGATCAAATCGGACTGCAACTGTATCCCAATCCTGTGGAAGCGCGGTTGGAACTTACATTACAAAAGCCACTGGACATCAATTTGTTACTTGTTCGTGACGCCTTGGGGCGGGTGGTTTGGCGAATGGCCGGACAGGAAAACTTTAGGGGGGCTACGATAATAGTACAGAACTTTGTTCCTGGGTTGTATGTAGTGGAGTTGCAAACAGCCAGAGGCAATCAATCCCTTAAGTTTATAAAAAAATAAAACGCTTAAAACCCGTTCCTAAACTAGGAAAATCTAGCTCATGAAAAATTTCTTTTACCTCTTAATTTTATTGGCTTTGCCACAGCTAATTTTGGCTCAGTCTCCGGCAAATGGATGCGGCTTTGAACCCGACGAAGCAACAATCCAGTGGATGAATAGCCATCATCAGGCCATCGAACGCTTTCATGCCGATCCAAATACCCGCAATCAGCTAAGAGCAGTAAAAAGAGTTCCGCTCAAATTCGTTGCGTTTAATTCCGGCAAAACCGCTAGTTTATCCCAGGCGGATGTGAATCTGGCCGTAACCAATTTGAACAAGGCTTTTCAACCTATGGGGATTGAATTTTTCTCTTGTCATCCCCCATTAAATGTCTTGTCATCTCCTTACGGGAGCTATTTGGTCAGTGAGGAAAAGGTACTTTGGCAGGAATTTAAAACCACGAAAGTCATCAACGTTTTTTGTGTAGAAAGTATTGAATACGGTAGTGTTGCTGGTTATACATACCTGCCAGGGAGTGGTGCGCCAGAGGCAATTTTTATGCTCAAGAACCACTTGAGTCAAGCTACTTTTGCCCATGAAATGGGGCATTATTATGGATTATACCATACGCACGGTAAATCAAATTGTGAAACCCTTACCGACGAATTGGTCAAGGATCCCAATTGTGCCCGTACTGGCGACGACGTGTGTGATACTCCAGCTGACCCTAATTTGCAAGGAATTGGTTGCAATACTATCTTGGTGAACAGCGCTACCTGTGCTTATACGGGTACGGCACGGGATAAAAATGGCGACCTTTATCAGCCCAACCCACGGAACATCATGTCCTATTCCTGGACTAAGTGCGTAGACTACTTTTCTCCGGGTCAATATGAGCGGATGCAATATTTTTCTCGGTTTAGGGTATATCCTGAAGAATGTCCTGCCGAAGTATGTGCCATTCCATCGATCAACAAAATAGATTCTACTTACAATTCGGTTCAATTGGAGTGGACAGCTTTTGCAAAAGATAGTCTCTATCAGGTACGCTATCGTACCCTAGGGGATACCAGTTGGAAAACCCAAAATCTCACGAGCAATCAATGGAGTTTGAAGAATCTCAAGCCTTGTACCAAACTTGAGGTTCAAGTACGCCGGGCCTGTGGCGGTGGATTTTCGAACTGGTCTCCTCTGGCAAATCTAAAAACCCAAGGCTGTGGAGGCGTTTATTGTGCCAGTTTTGGCCGTTCAACCAACGCCTGGCTCAATCGGGTCAGCATCGACCCCTGGGGTTATACCTCCGGGGACAATGATGGCTATTTGCTCAACCAAAATAGTGGCCTCTCGCTGAGTGCTGGGGTACAGTACACCATACAATTCGATCCTGGAGGTACTTTTCGCATTCGCGATACCCTACACTGGCAGGTTTGGATTGATAAAAATCGAGATCGTGATTTCGACGATGTTGGCGAACGGATTTATCAGGGCAAAAGCCCACACCGCAGCAGTCACAAGGGCCTGATTACGCTACCAACTGAGCTTAGTGCCGGATCAAGCCGTCTGCGGATCATTCTTTCACTAAACAACTGGGCATCAGATCCCTGTGATACTTCTGCCCAGGTCATTGAAACGGAAGACTATGTTGTCACCTTGCGTTCACAGCAAATTTGCAGTACGCCAGGGGTCAACAATATCCTGCTGAAGAAGGTCACCACCAACGCTGTAACTATAAAAACGCAAGGGTTGGATGTTTCACGCTATCAATGGGAATTGCGCCAATCTAGCAACAGCCAATTGGTGTATTTATCCCCAGAACTTACTTCCGATAGTCTGTATTTCTTAGGGTTGGTTGAGAATGTCCGCTACAAGGCTCGCTTGCGTACCTTGTGCAAAAATGGGGTCTATAGCAGTTGGTCGGATACTTTGTCCTTTAAAACCTTGGCGATACCTTGCGCTGCACCCGACTCCATTACACTTGTCGTAAAACAAATTACCTCCCTTGCAGCTCAATTGAACTGTGGAACTCAAGTCGGGATATCCTACTACCAGTTTCATTATCGAGCCAAGGGTACAGATACTTGGATAAATAGCCCATTGGTTCGATTAAACAACTACTACATCAGTGGTTTGAAGGCAGGCACAATATATGAGTATCGGGCAAGGGTATACTGTAGCACCAATTTGTCCACAGTCAGTGCCTATTCCAAGACCGCACAGTTTACCACCCTGGCAGCCTGTTCCGCGCCAGATTCCAGCAGTTTAAAAGTTAGTCAGTTAAGTTATCAAAGTACGGTGCTGCAATGTGGAGCTGTGGGCGGAGCAGTATTGTACGAGTTTTTTTACCGAGTCCGCAATAGTACGATTTGGTTGAATTTGCAACGTACGAGCGCACCAACAATAACTTTGCAGGGATTGAAAGCCAATACTGCTTACGAATTCAGGGTAAGGGTGTATTGTAATTCCAGCCTAACCGAAGCTTCAGGTTACAGTAAAATCGGCAGTTTTCAAACTTCGCCAGAACCCTGTAGACTGCCAAACCGCGATTTAATTCGAGTTGCAATTGTTGGTGATTCGGTTTTACAATTTTTGTATGCGGATACCAGCAAATATTATCAATCTTATTTATGGCGTTTTCGCAAAAAAGGAATAATGACCTGGACAATCTTACCTCAAGGGGTATCGGCAGTAAAAATTCCAGAGTTTGGGGTAGATTTTGAAGTGACCTTACAAGGCGTTTGTGGGCCAGGAGATGCAAGTGCATGGAGCTTGGTAAAAACGTTTAGTACCCCCTGTGAAACCCCAAAATCTAGCAATTTGTATGCCTTCGAATTGCGGTTCAGTCACGCTCGGATCGTCTATCGTGGAGCTAAAGGTGCTGGATTTTCATGGCAATACAAAGCATTGAATGAAGCCAACTGGTCTACAGAATCTTTCAATAATGATACCATTACCTACGTCAGTAACCTCAAGCCTCTGTCCACCTATCAGTTTAGGCTAAAAGCGCGGTGCAGTTCCGGGGTTTGGAGTGCCTTCTCAAGCCCATTTCAATTTAGTACTCCCGCGTATCCCTGCGATTTTCCCGATTCAACCACATTTAACGCCAGTTCAATTACTGATGTGTCCGCTAAGCTGAGTTGTGATACAGTGCCAGGCGTTGTTTTTTATATATTTAGTTACCGCAAGGTAGGAACCTTACCTTGGACCAGTTTATTTGTAAATAACGCCCCTGAAACGCTGGCAACTAATTTACAGCCTAATTCTACTTATGAATATACGGTACAATCTGGTTGTCGGCACAACAATGAACTGGCCATCAGCCTGGTTTTGGCCTACCGCCAGTTTGTTACTTTGCCCAAAATTTGTCCACCAGTTGCTTATTCCAATGTCCAGGTGCAATACCTGAGTGTTCGAAAAATGCAAGCGACGTGTCCACCTGGCGCAGAAGCCTATGTCTGGCGGCTTCGTAGGGTTGGGGCAGAAAGTTGGACTGATAGCATTTCATTGGACACCCCAGTTTGGACAATCCCCAATTTACGATTCCCGGAGCAGTACGAAATCCAGGTAAAACAAAAATGTATTGCAGGCAATTGGAGTGCCTGGAGTAGTAGCAAAAAATTCTTCACTCCTGAGTTGGCCTGTCCAAAACCTGATTTGCGCAATATCAAAATTCTTGTTATCGGAGATAACGTTCAATTTCTATACCTAGAAGGGCAATTTACACGCTATCATTGGCGGTATCGAATTTTGGGTGATTCGGTATGGGCGGTGATTCCTGATTCGGTATTCCAGCAAGGCCTGGTGCTGAATCAAGCCGCGAACTACGAAGTTGCATTGCAAGTTAGCTGCGCCAATGGAGAATCAAGCGAATGGTCTGAAAGCAAACTGTTTTTCTGGCCTTGTCCAAAAATTAAGGACAATGAAATTGTAATAAAAGAATTGAATGCCCATTATGCGCATATTGCCTGTGCTGCTTCTAGTATTGATGGCTACCATTGGAGATATCGACAAGTAGGCAAAACGTGGTGGGAAAAAGAAGTCTTTTCTTTGAATGAGGAAGTGCTTTTTGACAAATTAGCCGGAGAGAAGACTTACGAATTTCAAGTTCGCCGATCTTGTTCTGATTTTGACAGTGCTTTTTCCGATACCCTGTTTTTTTCAACCCCGCCCTTGCAAAGCTTGTCCAGTTGCACTTTGACTCCTGATCAAATCAACATAAAAGAAGTTGAATCCGGTAAGATTGAGCTCACTTGTAGCTTGGCTGCTAAAAAGTATTTTTGGGCATACCGCAAGCAAGGTGCCTCGGACTGGGCCGCTCAATTGCCAAGTACAACTGGCATGATCAACTTTGATCGTTTAGCCTATGGTGTGGCCTATATCATTGGTGTCCGGGCAATTTGCTTGGTTGGTGATACAACAGACTGGGTATATCTTTCCTATTATCCGTCTTGTTCAGACATCAAAGTAACCGATGTCAAAATTGAAACGCCTACAGACAAAAGTGTACTTTTGAAATGCACCAATTACAATTTTAGCACTTATGAATGGAGGTATCGTTCCTATGGCTCAACCGATAATTGGATTTATGCCGTTGGGAATGATTTAAAGATTACCCAACTTATTGAAAAACTATACGAAGTTCAGGTAAGAGGATTTTGCCAGAAAATTGGTACCTGGACTCCCTGGTCAAGTTTATATCAATTTAGTGTCGGGAGCTGCAAACTGCCCAGCTCGCTGGTTTTTGTTCCGAAGTTCATCGACGCGACTACTGTAGATATATTGCTTGAAAGCAATTCCAGCGATTGGCAGGCTGCTCATTATAAGTGGAGTTACCGAGAATTGGGGCGGAGAAACTGGATTGATACTATCATTACCGAAGAAGCATTGCTGAGTCTTTTTGACCTTATTCCCGGGGCAAGATACGAGCTTAAAGTAGAAGTAATTTGCTTTGCTGGGACACCTAGTAGCTTTGTATACAGCAATTACATCATGATGCCAACTGGCTGTTTTGTTCCTGCTTTGGATAGGGTTAAGGTTGGAAGGATCACTCAAACTTCCGCTTTCATCGAACTTGATTACAATTTGTATTTGCCTTTTACCATCAGTTATCGGGTCAAAGGAAGTCAAACTGCCTTCCAGACGATTGACGGATTGCGGGGGATTGTTCCCAATTTGACCGGGCTAATACCCGCAACTGAATATGAAATGGTAGTAGGGGTCAACTGCAATGGTACCACTTTACAAACGCCTGCAATTTATTTTAAAACCAAATCTTGCGATATTCCTTACGCTGGTGCAGTGGTCGTGAATTCAACCAACCTTGATTACATTGAAGCCAACGTAGAATTTCATAATTTTCATCCAGCTTCCACTGGCCTAAACTACATTTGGAAATACAAGTTGAAAAATTCCACCAATTGGGATTCAATCTCAACGGGCAATCAAAACTCGCTTTATTTGGACGGTCTTCAACCCGAATCATCCTATGATTTAAAGGTGGTACTACACTGCCCCAATTCCTTTGCGGATAGTATCCAATTTTCTACAAGTTTTAAAACTGTATTGGACAAATGCTCTTCGATTGAGGGAAGTGAAAATGTGATCAATCGTTATGATACCAATTACAAGCAGTATTTTATCACTTGTACTTTGCCTTCTGAATTTTATTACTCTATTAGGTTCTGGATTCGGTTTGACCGGGAGGTCACCAATAATTATTGGGAGTTTGCAGTATCTGATTCATTGAATTGTGGTAGAGCTTCTTTTAATGTCGATAATGAAGAAGGACAAAATTTCTATTACCAAGCCAGGATTCTTTGCCCGGATGGCAACTATAGCCCTTGGTCAGATACTTTTTTTCTGGATTTTAAAAATAAACAGCTTAACGCTGATCTTGCTAAAGGGCAAATTGACTTGTCAGCACTTGAAACTTCATTGCTGAAGAAGCTCCAACTTTGGCCAAACCCCACTTCAGGGCAGTTTAACTTACTCATTCCTCCTGGAGTTACTGGAGATCTACAACTGACCATACTAAGTGCGGATGGCCGAAAAGTACTTGCAAAGCAGTTGGAGGATTATGATCAAGGTCCACTTGGAATCGATTTGTCGAGCCAACCTTCGGGTGTATATTTTGTCCGGGTTCAGGCAGGACAAAAGGTATATACAGAAAGGATCGTGATTGGTGCTGGAAATTAAAGAACTGGTCGGGTACGCTGCGTTTATTACTGCTGCTGCCTTCCTGAAAGGTGAACCTTTAGGGAAGGCAGCAGTAAAAATGGAACGAAGTTTCAAGTATAAAACACATCAATACAAAACACCTAAAACCTATTTTTTTTACTTGGTATGACGCAAAAAATTACTTCCCGATTTTTTAAGAGGGTTTTGAATAGGAAGCTCACTTGAAATGAACCGTTCGGCTTCCTATTCAAAACCCAAAATCGGGAAGTTAATTTTTCTGCGTTACTTACCTAGGAAACCTCCAGGACAAACCCGTGCTCACAAAGAAATAACTGTGGTCATTGATTGAAATCCACTCCGATGCATATTCTGCCACTTTTAATCCACTGGATAGATCGATCTGAATATTTGGTTTGGGGTAAAACACGACCCCAGCTTCGGTATAGAGCAAATGTTCGGTAGACACTTTACCTGCCTCGCGAGTCGTTTGAAAAGAACCACGGCCTTGCACATAAGCGCCAAGTTTTTCGGACAGGCTAAATTCCGTTGAAAGCGCATAATAATTCTGCGGGTTGGGATTATCACCATCCCAACTTGAACCCAAATTGTAACAGATACTGAGCCAATCGGTTACTTGATTGGCAAAAGACAACTGCAAATCAGGGCTGAGGTATCCGGGACGAAAATTATTGGTCGCACTCCAAGGAAGGCCCAACATACCAATGAACGTGATGCTGGGCATCCAACCCTGATTTTCCGTCAGCGCACCTTTCATGCCTACCCTAAAAGGAAACAATCCGGTTTCAGACACTTCGGGCGTACGCGGTCTGCTGGATTTGGTTCTACTTTGCCACAAATTATAATCCAGGCGCAATTCAATATTTTTGCCCACTCCATACCGGAAAAGGGTAGAATTTAAACCAAGCCCACTGGTGGTCAAAGGCGAAGCCTTGTCTTGCTCAAACCAGAATCCGGTTTCAACTTGTAGGTTTTTCAGGGGCACAATGGAAACGGCATCGCCATATCCGGGTCGGTCGGGAGCAATGGTTTCGATGACTTCTTGTGCCTTTAGCAAGGAAGTTTGAAAAAGAATAAATACAAAAAAGTACAATAGATGCTGTTTCATGATCGCAGTCAATTTTTGCAAAAATAGTATTTTTAAGTAATATCAATTATTGGGAATGATCCTTTTGCACAATCAATTGTAAAGCGAGTGTTAACTCAGATTGAATTTAACATTAAATAGCGCGCTCTGTTTGCCCTGCGCTCCTGAGCTAGTGCTTTTTGCTCTATTTTAGCCTCTGCGCGAACAGCAGATCCTACCTTGAAGAGCATAAGGGGCAATAAAAAAATGAACATTTATTTTCGCCCCATTACTAAAACAAGACCAACATACTTTTTCCCAATCAATATTCATAGCTATGTTTAAATCACTACGCTTACTACTTCTCTCCTTTGCGTTGATTGCTGGCAACCTATTGCTGGCCCAAACCGCAGGAGACATTGCCGTTATTGGTTTCAATGCCGATGGCAACGATGATTTGGCCATTGTGGCTTTGGCTGAAATTCCTGCTAACCGCACAATCTATCTTCGCGATGATGAGTGGAGCGGTACGGCATTTCGCGATGCTGCCGAAAGCTCTTATGCCTGGAACACGGGAACTACTCCTATTCCTGCAGGAACGGTGGTTATCTTTACCGATATTACCAATGGCCCAACGGTAAACATAGGTACTATTGCACCAGTAAATGCAACGAACCGAGGTACTGCGGGAAGCGACGAAGCCATTTTTCTGTACTTGGGTACGGATGTCAATACACCGACAACTTTCTTGCAGGTTGTCGCCAATGGAACGGTAGCTACGGCTATTGGCTCTTTGGATGGTACGGGGCTGACGGCAGGTACAACTGCGCAATTGCTCAAATCAGGTGCCGATATTGGTCAATACAAAGGCCCTCGGACTGGCTTGGATAAAAATGGCTACCTGGCAGCCATCAACGATTTGAACAATTGGGATTTTCAGGATGCTTCTGGTGATCAATCCAAAGATGGAACTGCGCCCGATCTTCCATTCAATGCAACTCCTTTTGTATTGGGGGCTGCTGGTGCGGATACCAATCCACCTGTAGTTACTTCTGCCATTTTGGTGAATGGCAGCACCATTGATGTTTTGGTGAATGAAGGGGTAAAGCGTTCCTCAGCTACAGCAATCGCCAATTTCAGCTTCACGCCTGGTTTGGCCATCAACAGCATTGCATACGATTCGATCGGGCGAAAAATTACCTTGACTACCGCCGCACTTGTTAATGGCATCGCTTACCGCTTAAAGGTGAATGGCTTGGTAGACTTGGCGCCTGCTCCAAATACCATGATCAATGCTTATAATTCCAATACCCTGATTTGGAACACTTATGCCGGTCAGGATCTGGTAATCACCGAGATCATGTACAATGCTGGATCGGGTGCGGATTCCCTGGAATTTATTGAAATCTACAACCGTGGCACTGGTACCGTTGCTATGGGTGGCTTGCGCATTTCCCGGAGTGCCAACGGAGTACTCGCCGAGCAAAATCTGCCAGCCAAAGGGGTGTTTTTGGTTGCCGCTGATTCCCTCCGCGCACGGCGTTTTTATGGCAAAAGCTTCCAGCAGTGGGCCAGCAACTTTCTAGGCAACGGTGGCGCACCGATAGTGCTTTCCAACTCCCTGGGCGCTGTGCTGGACACCGTCAACTACGACGATGCTGCTCCCTGGCCAACTAGCCCTGATGGCGGTGGCCCATCCCTGGAGCTCATCGATGCAAGTACCGACAATAACATAGGCACCAACTGGCGTGCTTCAACCACCAACACAGGCAAAACCTATAGCAATGTAGCTGTTTTTGCCTCTCCCGGTATATACAATACCCCTGTTTTTGCCACCGTCAACTACAGTGTGCGCAGCCAAAGTGTAGCCGAAACTGCTAGTCAGGTAACGGTTACTTTGGCTTTGAGTGGAGTGGGGGCTGCCCAGGGAACGGTTGAAGCTTATGTCTCTTCTGGTTCCGCTCAGGCAGGTGCGGATTATACCTTTGCTCCTATTACCTTGACCATCCCGGCAGGTGCAGTAGCCACGCCGATCACCTTCAACATCCCGATCCTCAATGATGATGCTGCTGAAAGCGACGAATACTTCGTGTTGCGCTTCCGTAATGCGCAAGGGGTACAGTTGGCAACGGGCGCTTCAGTAGTGATTTACATTCGAGACAATGACACCAAAACACCAGCGGCAACCGACAGTTTGGAATTGCAACTGCTTTCCAGTTTTCGCAATACAGGGGGCTCTTCCGAAATTGTAGCCTTTGACCCGGCCAGCAAAAGAATTTTTATTGCCAACTCTGTATCTGGTCGTATTGACATCGTAAATATTGCTGCTCCAGCTTCACCTAAGTTGGTTCGTTCCATTCCATTGAATACTTTAGGCGGCATCAATAGCATCGCTGCTAAAAATGGATTGATTGCTGCAGCAATTGAGTCTACGGTAGTGGATGGCAATGGCAAGGTGATCTTTATTGATACAGCTGGTGTCATCCTGAAAGAAGTAAGTGTAGGCGTATTGCCAGACCACATTGGCTTTTCTCCTGACGGAAAATATGTCCTGACCGCCGATGAAGGCCAACCTTCAGATGATTACAGCAAAGACCCCGAGGGAACCGTAAGCATTATCGACATCAGTGGTGGCATTGCTACCCTGAATCAATCCAAAGTAACAGCGGTAGGTTTTGCTGATTTGAATCCTTTCCTTGGTGCTTATCGCCAGGCTGGCTTGCGGGTTTTTGGGGTGAAAACCGGCCAAGTCGGGGGCAGTACCCTCGCTCAAGACTTAGAACCTGAGTACATTGCCTTTAGTTCAGATTCTAAGACAGCTTACGTGACTTTACAAGAAAACAATGCCGTAGCTGCCATCGACTTAGCCACCAAAAAATTGGCAACCATTCAGGGCTTGCCAGCTTTGCGGCCATTGGGCTTTAAAAACCACAATACCCGGGGCAATGGCCTGGACGCCAGCGACCAAAGTGCAGGAGCCAACCTCGCCAGTCTTCCGGTTTATGGTGTTTATATGCCAGATGCCATTGCTTCCTTTACCGTTGCTGGCAAAAACTACCTGATCACTGCCAACGAAGGTGATGCCCGCGAATACGGCGCTTACAACGAGGTCACTTCGATCAAAAACATTAGACTGGAGCCTACCGTATTCCCAGACTCCAACGACCTTCGATTGGATCACCTTTTGGGCCGTATCGTGGTGACCAAGGCCAGTGGAGACCTGGATGGGGATGGTGACTACGACCAAATCCACCTATTGGGATCTCGTTCTTTCACCATTTGGGACGACCAGGGCAATTTTGTCTGGGACAGTGGCGATCAACTCGAACGCATTACGCGCGACCATCCTTTCTTCGGTCAAATGTTCAATGCCAACAACAGCACTTCCACCGTTGCTAAAAACCGCAGCGATGACAAAGGCCCTGAGCCAGAAGGGGTGGTTACCGCAGTGATCAACAACAGAACTTACGCCTTCATCGCACTGGAACGCATCGGAGGGGTAATGGTATACGATGTGACCAATCCATTGGAACCCAAATTCGTCACTTACGCCAACAACCGCGCTTTCCCGGCTGCCAATGCAACCGATGATCGTGGTTCTGAAGGCATCATCTTCATATCGGATAAGGAAAGCCCCAACGGCAAAGCCTTGGTGCTTTTGGCCAACGAAACGAGCAACTCGGTGAGCATCTTTCAGGTGAATGATAAAACCAAAGTGACAACCAGTACCAATGATTTGGCTCGTCCAGCGGTAAGCTTCAAGGTGTATCCCAACCCTGCGCAGGATCACCTTTACTTCAGCAAAGTATTGAGTGGAAATGTGTACAATGCATTGGGACAATGGGTTCGTCGTTTCCAAAAAGTAGATCAACTTGATCTGTATGGCTTCGACCGCGGCATGTATGTATTGCAAGCCGATAATGGAGAATCAATCAGATTTATTGTTGAGAAATAAGTACTTTTTCATAAATACAGTAGGGGCTATCTGGTATTCAGGTAGCCTCCTTGTATTTTGTAGTTTCCTCATTTTGTAGCAGATATTCCAACTTTTGTATAAAAAATCTCACCATTTGAGCCAACCATTGCTATTCTTGCTGTGACTTTAGTACACTAGTACACCTAACCTTTCAAATCACCTTATGGAATTATCTATTCAAAACCTGTCGAAGACCTATCCGAATGGGGTTCAGGCGCTTAAAAATGTAAGCTTACACATCCCCACGGGCATGTACGGTTTGTTGGGCCCCAATGGTGCGGGCAAAAGTACCCTCATGCGCACCCTGGCTACCTTGCAGGACGCCGATGGCGGATCAGCCACGTTGGGGGACATTGATGTATTGAAAGACAAAGATGCCGTGCGGCGCGTATTGGGCTATTTGCCTCAAGAATTTGGGGTGTATCCCCGCATGTCAGCGCTGGACATGCTGGACCACTTTGCCACGCTCAAAGGCATTCCCACTAGCCAAAGAAAAGAAGTCGTTCACTCTTTGTTGCAAAGGGTCAACCTCTGGGATCACCGCAAAAAGGCGGTAAGCAGTTATTCTGGCGGGATGCGTCAGCGTTTTGGCATCGCCCAGGCGCTTATTGGCGATCCCAAGCTCATCATTGTAGACGAACCCACCGCTGGCCTTGACCCCGGCGAACGCAACCGTTTTTACAACCTCCTTTCTGAGATCGGTGAAAACGTTATCGTCATACTGTCTACCCACATCGTGGACGACGTACGCGAACTTTGCTCCAATATGGCCATCATCAATGGGGGAGAGGTGAAGTTTGCCGGCGAACCCGACGCTGCATTAGGCGAACTCGGCGGAAAAATTTGGGAAAAAGTAATCACCAAAGCTGAAATCGAAACCTACGAACAAAATTTCAAGGTCATTTCCAGCAAGTTGGTGGCGGGCAAGCCGATCATTCACATCTTGAGTGAGGAAGATCCCGGAGAAGGATTTCGCGCGGCCAGTCCAGGTTTGGAAGACGTGTTTTTTTCAAAAATTAATGCTTAACCAGGATTTATTCCCAAATTCATTTTGCGTATGTTTTTCACATTCCTACGATTTGAATTAAAATCCTGGTTGCGTGCGCCAATGCCCTGGATTTTTCTCTTCATTTTTGCCTTGATGACCTTTTTCGCAACGGTCTCCAACCAAATACAAATTGGCGGCAGTTTTGGTAACATTTGGAAAAATGCCCCTTATGTGACCCAAAACTGGTACGCTGTATTCAGCATCCTATCCTTGCTGCTGATCACGGCCTTTTTGAACACGGCGGCCATCCGCGATTTTGAAAACAATACTGCACAGATTGTTTTCTCTTCGCCAGTGCAAAAAGCAGGCTACTTTTTTGGCCATTTTTTTGGCGCATTGCTGGTCTGTTTGATTCCCATGTTTGGCGTTTCCCTGGGCATGTGGATCGGCACGGCGGTGAACTCACTTACTCATTGGGTGGATGCCGAGCGCTTCGGCCCATTCGAAATCCAAAGCCACCTCAATTCGTACATTACTTTTGTGATTCCCAATATGATTTTTGCGGGTGGCATCTTGTTTACCGTATCGGCCCTGACCCGTAGCACCATGTATTCGTTCATTTCAGCAATGGTGCTGTTGGTTGGGTACATTGTAGCGGGCAACCTGATGCGGGACATCGAAAACGAAAGCATTTCAGCCTTGCTAGACCCCTTTGGTTCGCGGCCTTTTGACCTCATCACCAAGTATTGGACCGTAGAGGATAAAAACCACCTTTCGGTAAGCGTTTTGCATCCAATGATGCTGGTCAACCGCTTGCTGTGGATGGGGATCGGTTTACTGGTATTGTTTTTGGGTTATTTGCGGTTCAGTTTCGCGGAAAGGGCCAAAAAATCTGGCCGTAAGAAAGCAGTCGCTGAAAATGAACCATACGGACTCAAGCAATTGGGCGAACTGCACAAAGTACAACCTGTAACCGGATGGGGCATCACCATGGCGCAATTCAGTAGCCAGTTGAAAGCCAATTTTTTTGGAGTGATCAAAAGCACACCTTTCATTTTGTTGACCTTTATCGGTTTGGTCAATACCATTCCGAACATGCAGTTTGCCACCGAAGGTTATGGTACGCACAATTTGCCGGTGACCTATACCATGGTCGACATCATCCGAGGTGCTTTTTACATGTTTGTGGTGGCCATTATCGCTTATTTTACGGGCGCTTTGATCTGGAAAGAACGCAATGCCAAGGTCAATGAGATCTACGACGCCATGCCTACCCGCAACTGGACGGATTTCTTGTCCAAGTTTCTGACCATTGTAGGAGCAGTAGCCATTTTGATGATTGTCTGCATCATCGCGGCGATCATTGCCCAAATCCTGCAAGGCTACAACCGTTACGATTTGGGGGTTTATGTACGCGAGCTACTGGTGCTGGATCTCTTGAGCTTTGCCTGTATCACGGTACTCTTCTTGTTGATACACACTTTATCGCCCAACATGTACCTTGGCTTTTTCATCTGTATTGTAGTCATGATCGTGAACTCCTTTATTTGGGGGGCACTGCGCATCGAATCCAATATGGTGCAATTTGGGGGAGCGCCTGGCTATACTGTTTCCGATTTGTATGGCTATCAACCCTATGCCAAAGGGCTGTTTTGGTTCAATGCATATTGGAGCTTGTTCAGTGCCATCCTTGCGGTTGTTGCGGTTTGTTTTTGGCCACGTGGCAAAGAAAGTGGTTGGGCCAAACGCATCAAAATTGCGGGAATGGAATGGCGCAGTTACCGCTGGGCGGGTTATAGCTCGGTGGTGCTTTGGGCATTGAGTGGGGCCTGGGTTTTTTACAATACCCTCGTGCTGAATGCTTTTAAAGGCAGCAAGGAAGTTGAAAAACTGACGGTGCGCTATGAAAAGGATTACAAACGCTTTGAAGGGAAAGCCCAACCCCGCATTTACAATGTGAAATACGACATCCAGATTTTTCCGGAAAGCCGCAGCATCGAGGCCAAAGGGCAATACTGGGTGCGCAATACCCACGCCGTGGCAATTGATTCGCTGTTGGTACAAGTACCCCAAACGGTTAAGTTTACCCTCAGTAATTCACGCCTGAAGTTGCTCAAGGACGATAAGGATGTCTATTTCCGCATTTACCGCCTCAGTCCGGCTTTGCAGCCTGGCGATTCTTTGCGACTGGATTTTGCTTCGGTTTACCGCAATAAGGGCTTCGAAAACGAACTGCGGGTACAGCAAGTGATGCAAAACGGTACTTTCTTCAATAATGGTGACATTGCGCCCAGCTTTGGCTATCAACCTGGTGGCGAAATGACCGATAAAAACCGCCGCAAGAAATTCAAATTGCCCGAGAAAACCCGTGCGCCCAAACTCAACAGGTATGATACCACCGCACGCATGAATTCTTATTTGTCCAATGATGCCGATTGGGTCAATGTGGAAACGGTAATCAGCACTGCTGCTGATCAAATCGCCATCGCTCCGGGCTCTTTGCAAAAGGAATGGACGGAAAATGGACGACATTACTTTAAGTATCGACTCGATCACGAAAGTTTCAACTTTTATTCTTTCCTCTCGGCGCGTTATGAAGTAGCACGCAAGAAATGGAAGGGCATCGATCTGGAGGTATACTACCACAAAAACCACCAGGACAATGTAGACCGCATGCTCAAGGCCATGCAGAAGTCTTTGGAATATTACACCACCAATTTTGGCCCGTATTACCATAAGCAATGCCGCATCATTGAGTTTCCAAGGTATGCCGAATTTGCTCAGGCTTTCCCGGGTACGATGCCTTATTCCGAAGGAATTGGGTTCATCGAAGACTACCGGGCCGATAAGGACGATATCGACATGGTTTTCTATGTGGTTGCCCACGAAATGGGTCACCAATGGTGGGCGCATCAGGAATGTGGTGCCTTCATGCAAGGGGGCGAAATGACTGTCGAAACCTTTGCCCAATACAGCGCCCTGATGGTGATGGAAAAAGAATACGGACGCGACATCATGCGCAAGTTTCTGAAATACGAGTCGGATCGGTACCTGCGCGGCCGCGGTAGCGAGCGCTTGAAGGAGCTTCCTTTGGGCCGTTGCGAAAACCAGGGTTACATCCACTATCAAAAAGGCTCCCTGGTAATGTACTATCTGAAAGAGATGATCGGAGAAGAACAGGTAAACCAGGGTTTGCGCGACTTTTTGAACAAATTCCGCTACGCCAAAGCGCCTTATCCGGTGACCAATGATGTGGTGGATGAGTTTTACCGCCAAACCCCCGATTCACTCAAGTACATCATCAAAGACCTGTTTTGGGACATTACCTTGTTTGAAAACCGCACCACCGAAGCCACCATTAAAGAGCTGGGTAAAGACCGCTACCAGGTGAGCATCAAGGTGGAAAGCCGCAAATTGAAGGCGGACGAACTGGGTAAGGAAAAGGAAGGAAAAGTAGCCGACTGGATTGAAATCGGAGCCTTTGCCAAACCCGAAAAGGGCAAAAAGTACGGCAAAACCCTTTACCGCAAGCGAGTATTCATCAATAAAAAGGACAACTCCTTTACATTTGAAGTCCAGGGTAAGCCCGAAAAAGCCGGGATTGATCCTTTCAGCCTGTTGGTGGATCGGAATCCTGAGGACAACATGCGAGATGTGAAGTAGAATGCGCCTCATCAGGGCATAAACTTTAGTCTACCTAGCCAGTTTATGCCCTGATTTTTAGTAAAAATATCACCTATTTAGGTGAGGCGACCCTGGTGTTTATACCCGCAATATTGTAGTGAATTCAAATCCTTTAAAATTCACCACAATGAAAAACATCAAATCCTATTTAATCTTGATGCTATGGGCCTTATTGCTACTTGGCGGAAGTTTTGCCTGTAAAAAAACAGACCCCTGTGAGTCAAAAACTTGCCTTAATGGCGGCACCTGTGATTCTGGCGACTGCAACTGTACCGAACGCTGGACGGGAGAGACCTGTGGTACCCAAAAAACACCCACGTCCATTAAATTGAGCAAACTGGAATTGACCAAATATCCCGCCAAAACTACTACCGGCGGCAATTGGGACCCTTCCGATGGCCCCGATGTGTACATGAAAATCTACAAAGGCACTACTTTGATTTGGACAGGGCCAGTATTTCCTTTGCCACTTGACCCTGTTTCTGGTCAAAACCCGGTGTTTTTCCCAGCTACCAAACCTGAATTGACCAGCCCTGCCGAAGAATACACCATCGAACTATGGGATAAGGATACCGCTCCCGATACCGACGATTTTATGGGTGGTTTGAAGTTCAAAGCGTACACCGAAACCAATAATTTCCCAGAAAGCTTGCGAATTGAATGTACGGGTTGCAGCACGGGCTATAAGGTGGATTTGGAATACATTTTTTAGAAAGGGTCTCCCTGGAAATTACGAAAGCGGCCAAAAAAATGTCAATCGGAATAAAATCCGTTTGGCATTTTTTGCTTAGGGTGACCCTGTAAACACCCAAAACTGTTCAATTCGCGTCATGGTGCCTGAATTCTAAGCCAATAGAAGTACGGGGTTTGAAGCCCTTCCAAATGCCGTCCACTGCTTTTTCCTTCAGTTGAAGGTATTCATTGAGGTCTTGTTTCTTCAAATGAATGCCCAGAAAAGCGGTGACAAAATGCTGATTGATGTTGTTGATGCGGCGCGTATCCCATACCGAATCTGCATAGCGCAGGTATTCATCGATGGGCAATCCTTGCGCAAGGGCTTCGGGTGGCGCGGGATTGGGGGCTACGTTGTGCCGTGCATTTTGATAAGTCAACAGGTATCGGTTGGCATGCCGCGCACCTTCGTAAATGGCTTTGATGCCTTTTTCGTACTTGGATATATCGTCTTCACTGCCCGCTACAAAAAAGGTAGGTCGGGTCAATCCCGCCAGCCCTGTAGAGTCCCAGGCACCAGCATTCATTCCCCAGGGCGCAAAAGCAACCACTGCTTTGATGCGCTCATCCTGGGTTTTGGCATAGGCTTCCGAGCCTGCCAGGCGTTCGGCCAAGGCTTCGGAACCGCCACTCATAGCTTTAAACGATTGGAGGGCTGTTTTACTGAATCCTGCGCCAGTGGCGTTTAATGCGCCATAGCCACCCATGGAATAGCCAATGAGTCCGGTGTTTTTGGCATCCAGCAAACCCGACAAGAAACTTCCACTTCCTTTTTGACTCAGTCGATCCATTTCATCCAGTACAAACAACTGATCCAAAGGGCGGTGGTAAAGGGTACTTGCAAAATTTGCTACATCGCGAAAAGTAGATTCGGTATGGTCAATGGCCGCCACCACGTAACCTTTGGAAGCCAGGTTTTCGGCCAAATAAGTCAAGAGGTATCGGGATCCGGTATACCCATGTGAAATAATCACCAAGGGGTAGGGGGCTTCCTCTTTTTTGGCTACGGCTTTGCGCACGCTACGGCCTTTAAACGTAAAGGGTTTGAGGGGGCGTTTGGGGTCGTTAGAGTTGCCCATGACTTCCTCGTACACCACAATTTCTTTTTGTTGGGGCGAAACAAGGGCGGGATACCATACTTCCACCGTGAGTGGGCGATCGTAAGTTGGCGTTACACCATCCTTGTGTTTCAGGACGTTCAATTGATTTTTGTGCACCAAATTGATGGTTTGCACTCCTACTTTGTATTCCCCACGTTTCGCCAACTCTGGCGCATCGGGTAGCAGATCACCGTAAATAAATTCGGTGGATTGTGCGAAAAGCAGAACTGTAAATGTCAAACAAAACAAAGCAGAGAGCAGCGTTTTTTGGACGAAGTTTACCATTACTTGAATGTTTTCTAGGGTATCGACCAAAGAGAGAACAGCGTCATCCTTAAACCCTGTTCTCTCCGTGGTTCATAAATACCTGATTTTTATTTCACTGTCGATTTTTCTACCACTTTCTGGATCGCTGCTTCCAATCCATTTTCTTGGGTCAAATCCATCGATTTGTCTTTGATTTTGGTATTGGCTGAAAAGACCAGGCGCGTTTTTCCACAAGGTGTCGGGCTGATTATGTAGGTCAATTGCTCTTTGGCCGTAGTGAAGCGAACCGCATATTTGGCTATAAATGGGCAACTTTTTACATTCAGCGCATCGTAATTTCGAATATTGACGGCAGCCAGTTTAAGGCTGGCTGCTTCATCTGCACTGAGGGGCAGGTACTCCATTACTTTGTAATCGGCAATATAAGTTTTGCTCAGATCCTGTTCCTGAGCCGGGGTTGGAAAAGCATCAATTGCGTACAGTTCCGTTTTATCCACCGATTTGAAAATTTTGGCGAAATCGCCGAGGATATTGGAATTGCAGGCTTTGCTGCCAAGCAGTAAAACACTCATGAGATACATTAGCAATTTAGGCATTACAATTAGTTTTTAGGCGCAACGTCGTAGTGGTAAATTCCATTCTGGGTGGTGCAATTGCTGCAAACGCCCTTGGAGGATTTTCTTTTTGCACCATTGACGGTATTGGTGATCAGGTCGCGCCAATCTGCAGTATCATCACGCATGTAGCTGATTTCTTCCCGTAAAGATTGTAAAAAACTGACGGTGAAAAAGCCCCCATTGGCATTGTTGGCCCAGGATACCTCGCCAGGACTGGCGGAAGTAGCCATTAAACTGCCTTTGTAATTCATAAACAGATCACGCAGCTTGTCACTATTGTAATTGTTGTTGGCTTGCATGGCCAAAAATTCACTGCCGGTGATGGGGCTGGTGATGTCGATGCTGGAGTTGCAGCAATCGCCCAGTACGATGTTCAATCGCCCACCTTTTCCTTTGATGGTTTTGAACACAAAATCCAGATCCAGCGCAGTATTGGCATCAATGCGCGTATAGGGCGAGCTGCGCATGTCCAACTGAGGCCAGGCACTCTGCTGATCCGACCAACGGAATCCGTGGCCACGGTACACAAAAATGACGATGTCGTTGACCCCCGGAACCATGGAACTTAACGAATTGACCACCGCCGATTTGGTGAAGTTGTCTCCATTGATCAGGTATTGTTTGTACGCGATGCCCAAAGAAGAAGCGATCCCTTTGAATTCAGCGGTCAACGAGGCTTGATCACGGGCACAACTCATGCCAATGTCGCCGATGTTGGTATTGGCCGCAATCACTAAATGTAGGGTAGTGGCTCCAGTGAAGGTGTTGGGGGGCGTCTTTTTGATGTTCACCGTGCTGAGGTCGAGGCCGTACATTTTGCGCATCGCCTTGTAATCGGCTTCTTCCGACGCATAAAACTCCCGCAAGTAAGCATCGGTAATGTCTTTTTTAGACAAAGTCTTGAAAGATTCCGCTTGCAATAATTTGGAAGTATCGTCGGGGTCATCGGTCAGATAAGGCAAATCCTGGTCTTCCAAAAAGATGAGGTGGTCAGGGTTGTAACCATACTTCCCAGCCTGGGTGATGAAACGGGGATTGGAACCCATCAACGCAAGGTATTCGCTGCCATCGGTGTCGCCGTGTTCAGAAGAGTAATCTACCTGTACTACTTTGTACATGTCTTCTGCATTGTAAGCGATCCGCATGTACATTTTGGTATCGTTGAAAATCACCAAAAGTCCTTTGTACTTTACTCCTATTTTATCGGTAAATTTGAGCTCAAAGAGGTCTTGAGCGGGCAAAAGGCTGGCAGCAAAACAGAATGCTGCGAGGATGAAAAATGCCTTTGAATAGCATAGTTTTCTCATAACGCAAAGGTTTTATAGTAGTAATCCGTAGTGATAACCACACTTCGGCTGACGCTTAAAATTATAAAGATATTGTCTGGATTTATAGGGTATAACTTTTTTTTAAGAAAATCAGATTTATGGTCTTCCCGCAAATCAATTCAGTATTGAAAGCGATCAATGCAGAGGTGGTGTTAATGCCGCCGGACTAATTACCTTTGCAGTACTTAAACGTTTTAATTTCCATGACTGCGCACTTACGTCTTTTTTTCAACCACAGTACCAGCCGAAGCATTGGTTTGGTTTTTGCCATGCAGGGTTTGTTGTTTGGTACCTGGTCTTCGATGATTCCCTACATCAAGCAAAAATTTGAACTGGACGATGCCCAATTGGGCTTATTGCTTCTCTCTCTTCCCGCCGGGGTCACACTGATGAATCCTTTATCCGTAGGAATATTGCACCGTCTGGGTACGGTTCGGATGATTTTGATTGCCCGTACGCTGGGCGCTATTTTCTTTGTTCTTCCCTTTTTGATGCCCCAGGTGGGATTGGTTGCTTTGGCCTTATTCGTCATGGGAACCACTTTTTCATCCACCAATGTTTCGATGAACACTGCAGCCACGGCGCTGGAAAAGCACGAAAGCATCCGCATCATGTCTACCTGCCATGCCTTGTGGTCGAGTGGGGCCATGTTTGGTTCTGCCCTTGGCGCTACTTCGTTGGGGGCGGGTATCAATCCAGTGACCCATGTAATTGGGATGGGTGTTATTTTGGTATCGTCTACACTTTTGATTTATCAATCTTTTCTGAAAGTACCCAGCGAGGTCATGATCAGCAAATCAGATGGGCCACGGCCAAAATTTGGCTTGCCCAATGCGGCACTATGGGGTTTGGTGGCCATCAGTTTGTGTACCAACCTGACCGAGGGCACCATGGCCGACTGGTCGGCCTTGTACATGCGCGAAGTTGTCAAAGCACCTGCTGCGCTGTGGGGTTGGGGCTTTGCGGCCTATGCCTTTTTTATGGCCTTGACCCGTTTTATGGGAGATGCAATTCTCAAACATTATAGTGGAGGCCATGTGTTGCGGGTAGGTGGTGGCATTGCGGCAAGTGGCTTGTTAATGGCTATTTTATTGCCCTATCCGGCTACAACACTGTTGGGTTTTGCCATGGTAGGCGCTGGAGTGTCTCTTGGTGCGCCGATTTTGTACAGCGCGGCCGCCAAAGTACCAGGCATGGCGCCTGGAGCAGGTTTGGCTACGATGAATACCTTTGCGATGGTCGGTTTTTTGGGTGGCCCTGCGGTGATTGGGTTTATTGCCAAAGCCTACAGCTTGCCAGTCGCCCTGAGTGTCGTGGTTTTTGCAGGCCTGGTCTGGATTTGGAGAGCTGGGTATTTGAAGGGGATTTAAGCGCAGATTTGACGCAGAAAAAATCTGTGAAAAATCCGCGCTTAAATCTGCGTCAAATCTGTGTGAAACAAAACAACCCTTATTTCTTCCGCATCAAAAAGTAATAAATCGGCACACCCAAGGCCACAATGATCAAGCCCGGCCAGGTATAAGCAGGCTTGTAGATGATCAGTAAAACGCAAAAAGTGATCCCCATTGCGATGTAAATAATGGGCAAAACAGGGTAACCTAAAGCTTTGTAAGGCCGTTCCAAATCGGGTTGTTTTACCCGTAAAATGAAAATGCCGATAATGGTAAGGACGTAAAAAATTACCACCACAAATGAAATCATGTCCAGCAAATCTCCATATCTACCACTCAAGCACAGCAGCGAAGCAAAGGCGCATTGAATCCAAAGGCCAAATTCTGGCACTGCGTTCTTGTTCAGTTCACCGGCTTTTTTGAAAAACAAACCGTCTTGCGCCATGCTGTAATATACCCTTGCGCCAGAAAGAATCAGGCCGTTGTTGCAACCAAAGGTAGACACCATCACCAACAAGGCAAGTATTGCAGTACCGCTGGTACCAAAGATGGATTCAGCCGCCGCAATCCCTACCCGGTCTTTCGCTGCGGTAGCAATATCGTTCATGGGCAATACTGCGGTATACATGACATTGGTCAGGATGTATAAAACCGTCACCGTAAGGGTACCCAACAACAAAGCCAGCCCGATATTCCGTTTGGGATTGGTGATTTCTCCGGCGACAAAGGTGACATTGTTCCAACTGTCGCTGCTAAACAAGGTACCTACCATTGCAGCCGCAATGCCCCCTGCCAGTGCGTAAAAGCTGGGATAAGCATTAAAAACGCCCGGAGAACTAAAACGCTGGATGTTGAACGCGTTGCTCCAGTTGGCCGACCACACTTCGGGTTTCGCCAAAATCAAACCAAACAAAACCAGCCCCAACAAACTGACGAGTTTGGCCGAGGTGAAAGTAGTTTGAATGATTTTTCCACTCTTGACCCCACGCGTATTGACATAGGTCAAAAACACGATCAGGGCAATGGAGACCAATTGTGCCGAGGAAATGTTGAATCCCAAAATTTTGGCCAAAATGACATCATCACCCAATTGAGGAATGAAATAAGCGAAAAACTTGGAAAAAGCCACACCCACTGCGGCAATGGTACCGGTTTGGATTACCGCAAAAAAGCTCCACCCAAACAAGAAGGCAATCAGAGAGTTGTAGGCTTCGCGCAGGTACACGTATTGCCCCCCTGCTTTGGGGTACATGCCGCTCAATTCGCCATAACTAAGGGCCGCCGAAATGGTCATAAATCCGGTAATCAGCCAAATGACCAGCATCCATCCTGCCGATCCTACATTGCGCGCCACATCAGCACTTACGATAAAAATACCGGAACCGATCATGCCGCCCGCTACCAATAAAGTAGCATCGAGCAATCCGAGCTCCCGCTTCATGTTGTCTGTATTGTTGGTCTCATTCATACGTTAGGGAAAATTGAATCAGGTGTTGGTTTGAAATTGCTCTAAGAAAAAAAATACTTTGATCAAATCCAAATCAACGCGTCTTTTTTCCACATGCCAACTATTTCAGCTCTTGTAAAAAGCGACTTACGTTGGCCAAATCTTCCTCCGACAAGCCCAAGGCACTGGGTTCGGGCATCAAAGATCCCGGTTGTTTGCTGCGCTTGGTCACTTTATTGGCTGGAAAAGCGTGCTGTTGCCCCACTAAATCGCGCACCACCACGGTTTGGCCATCGGCTACAATGAATCCGAAGGCTGATTCGCCGTCACTGGTGTTGACTGTCCATGCTTCGTATCCAAAAACAATCCCTGCGGAAGGGTTCACAATGGCATCCAACAGGCTAACCAGATCAAATTTGTTTTTGATCTGGGTCAATTCCGGACCCACATTCAGCCCGATTTTCCCGGCTTTATGGCAATTGGCGCAACTGTTTTGGAATACTTTTTTGCCTTTGGCTGCATTGCCAGGCATTGCAGCGATCGTGGAGATCGACCAAGCTTTGTCGCTTCCGGGGCGTTTGAAATAATTGCCCGCCTGAATGCGCACGGCTAGACTTTGGTTTTCAAAAATAGTTGCGCCAATTGCGTCATACAAATCTTTGCTCAATTTGTTTTCAGCCAACAATCCGATCAGCATTTGGCCACCAATGGAATCTTTGGCCATGCGTTCAGCCGTATATCGGCGCTCTGGAAAGGCAATGTTGAGATTGAGCAAGCGTTCGCGTTGGGCTTTCCATTGGTTGATCTTTTTCTCCAGCGCCAGATCCAGCCCTGTTTTTTGCCATTCGATTACCGTAGCCCAATCGTTGGTTTGCCGAAAGGCCAACCAGTATTTGGCTTGTTCAGCTACATCTGGTAAGGTGCTTTTTGCCAAAACAATCATGGCCTCAGCAGCTTTGCGGTCTTTGACATAAGCCAGTCCGGTGATGGCCTGGCGGCGTTCGGTTACGTTGGAGGTTGCAGCATTGCCCCACGCGCTGAGTTGATCTACCGCGGCAGCAGGGTGCAATCGCCAGGCCAGTTTGCGCCAAACAGGTTCACTTAATCGGGGTGATAGCGTGCTTAACATAGGCCAGATCTTGGGCGCATCATCGCCAATGGCTGCTCCGATGGCCTCCAGTTCCCAGGCATTGCTGCCATCGTATTGCTTGATGAGCTTGAGCAGAATGGCAGATTTGGCCTCCCAAGGTTGATCCCGCAGTGCAATGGCGATTTCGCGGCGCAACATTGGCAAGGGTGAAGTAGCGTATTGGTCGCAAAGGGTTAGGATTTGTACAGCAGGTAAAACGCTGCGCAATGTTCGAAATGTCGCTACCGCCAGGCGTTCATCCGCTGGATTTTTCAGCATGGGCTCCATTTCACTTCGGGCAATATTGGGCGGTAAAATTTTTCCCAACAAAAATACTGCTCTGGCTCTTACGTATGGATTGGCAGATTGTAGCAGATCCTGCACAGCGGAAACTGCCCCTGCTCCTTGCTTCAATAAAGCTTGTTGTCCTTGCGCCCGGACGTTGGGGGCAGGGCTTTGAAAAGCAGCCAATTGCCCTTCCAGGGTAGTCAAATCAATTTTAGGTGCCCGCAATTGTTTTCCTTTGGGGGCGATGCGGTAGATCCGGCCATAACCCAGGCTGTCTTTCATTTGGTGACCGCCCACCACGGGGTCGTACCAGTCGGCTACATACATTGCGCCGTCGGTGCCGATCATCACGTCAGAAGGACGAAACCATTTGCTGAGATCTGCTTTGTGTTTGGCATCATTCCAATAGTATGCTTCATCGTCGGCTGCAACGGAACTGAGCAAACGCTGTCTGCTTCCGAGGTCAAAACCCGCGCCTTGTGGCTTGGGCCAATAGGCAAAAATGACGTTGCGGCCTGCTTCGGCACTGAGCAACATGCCCCGGTATTTCTCGCCCAGTCCATCGCCTTCATTCACTGCTATGCCCGTAGGGGAGCCGGCTCCGGTGTTGTCGCCAGCTGGCATGAATCCAGGATCTTCCTGGTGCCAATGCGCAGTGAACATGTCCTGTCCAGGCCGCTGATCGGCATTCCAATAACGGGTGCCATCGGCGCTGAAAAATCCAGCATTGCCCCCTTCCATCAACCAGGATACCCGGCAAGTGACGACCTGATCGTCGTTGTCGTTTTGCCACATGTCGCCGTAGCTGTCAATGGCGGTTTCGTAGCTGTTGCGAAAACCATGCCCCAGTACCTTCAAGCCAGTGCCATCTGGATTGATACAAAGTTGCAGGCCACCTACCCAGACCTTTCCGTCGTCGCTGCGCTGGTTGCCTTCGTTTTTGTCGTTGTAGGGGGAGCCGCCGGTGTATACACTGCCAGCCCGCAAAGTCCAGCCCGACTTATCCCGCACATAATGTGGCCCGGCATTGCCTACGTTGAAATACCATTTGCCATCAGGGCCGGTTACGACCGAATGGAGGGAGTGGTCGTGGTCTTTGCCTCCAAAGCCCGTGAGCAGAATTTCTTTTCTATCGGGAATGTCGTCGCCATTTTCATCGGTGTAAATGATCAAATTGGGGGCGCAGGATACGATGACTTGCTTGCCCACTACGGCGATCCCCAACGGCGAAACCAGGTCTTTGTCCTGGACAAATATTTTGGAGCCATCGGCTTTGCCATCGCCATCGGTATCTTCCAGAATCATCACCCGATCTCCATTGTGGTGGAACAAGTGATGGAGGGTATCGTTGTTGAAGGTGCGGTAGTTGACGGCTTCGGTGACCCAAATCCGCCCTCGAGTGTCCACATCCATATTGGTAGGGTTGTAAAACAGGGGACTTTCGGCCCAGAGGGTCACTTCCAGGTCGTCGGGGAGGTACAATTTGAGGGGGTCTTGAGGCTGGGGTTCGAAGAACAAGGAGATCAAAAAAAGGAAAAGTATGGAGGAGAAATAACGGCTCATTGTATTGCGATTTGATCCGCTTGTAGCGGGTTGATTATATTTTGATGGGAACGCGGATGACCTGAATTTGATCTGCGAAAATCCGCCTGATCCGCGTCATCAGCGTTCCCATTGTAACTTGTCTACTGAAACAGTGTTTTCAAGTATCCCAAATTGTGTTGATACGCCGTGACCACGTCATCGGCTTCTGGCTTGGCCCATTCGATCTGCATCCAATGATCGCCCTTGTAGCCAATTTCGCGCAGGGTAGTCGCTACCTGTGGCCAATCAATGCTGCCCTTGCCGAGCAACTGGCCGTTTTCTTTCATGTGCAACTCGCAGATGTTTGCTTTGCCCAAAATCCTGAGTTCCTTGAAAATGTCGTTGCCAGCATCTGTGGCATTTCTAAAATCGTAAAACACTTTGATCGCGGGAGACGCAACCTCCCGCATGATGTGCAAGTGTTCCTCTGCGGTAAGGTAGGATTCGATGCCCAGAATGACCCCGGCTTGTTCTGCCTTCGGCGCTACTTTTTTCAAGCGGCGGATGACTTCTTCTATGCCTGCGGGATCATTGCGCAAGTCATTTTTGGAAAAAAAAGCCAGCAAAACAACCCTTACTCCAAAGGCTTTGGCCACATCGATGCTGTCGGACACCCATTGTTCGGTGCGTGGGTCGGATTTGTAAGGCACGTTGTTGAGCTCTGCAATGCCCAAACTACTGATTTTGACCCCACTGCTTTTGCTGGCAGCCAGGTATTGGGCCTGCATGCCGGGCTGGCGCAGGTGCAAGTCGTTGCTTACATTGCCCAGATTAACCTGGATGCCTTGCAAGCCAATGGATTTGGCAATTGCAAACGCCCCGACATCGGCACTTTTGCCCAATGACCAGTCACAGGCACCAATGTGAAAACGGCGCTTGAAATCATCCCAAAATTCGAGGCCAGGTAAAAGCGCCTGCCCTATACCGAGCAAGGCTGTGCTGTGCAATAGTTGACGACGGGACAAGGACATGATCGTTTGTTTAGTTTGGTCAAGATAATACCAATGAGTTGAAAGCAATACAAAAAAACAATTCATTTTGCTGCTTTGCCACTACAAATTAACTTTTAACGATATTATTTTGACCGAACTAAAATTGAAAAATGCACTTTTCGATTTGATTGGAAATATTTACATAAAAAACGGATAAAAAAGTGTCCGATTTTGAACACAATCTGTCCACAATTGAACATGGTTTTTGCATAAATTGCTTTTTATTGTACTGAAATTCAATGCTTTGAGAAATTGGCATGGTCTATGACTTACTCTACATAGACAACTGACACCCACACTTGTAAGAATTTTTCACTGACTGTTGTTTCATACTTTATTTCGTTGCAATTCGCTCCAGGTTAGGGACAGGCAGGTGCGCTTGTCCCAACCGAGGGTATTTTCAAAGCCAGCTCAAAAAACAAACCATGCAATTCACGGACCTCAAATTTGCCATTCGCAATCTCTGGCGCAACAAATTTTACAGCCTCATCAATATTGGTGGCTTGGCCGTAGGAATTGCTGTAAGCATGTTGATTTTGGTTTTTGTGGCACATGAATTGAGTTTTGATCGGTTTCATAAAAATGCCAGCACTATTTATCGACTGAAGGTTTCTTTCAAATTTGGGGAGCAGGAAATGCAGGGTACGGGTATGTCAGCCTACATGGGCCCGGCCCTCAAGGAAAGTACAGCTGGCGTGAAGGACTATGTACGAATGTTCACCTCCTTTAATGAAAAACTAGCTTTCAAAAGTGACGCTGACCATATTTTTTACGAAAAACGTTTTGTACTTGCTGACCCTAGCTACTTCAAAGTATTCACTTTCCCTTTTTTACAAGGCGATCCCCGTACTGCTCTGGATCAGCCAGGGAAAATAGTGGTGAGTGAATCCATCGCGGAGAAATATTTTGGTGACAGCGATGTACTAGGCCGCACCCTGACGCTCAATAACGGCTTGAATTTCGTGATTAGTGGGGTCATCAAAAATGCACCCTCCAATGCCTCACTTGCTTACGACATCATTGCGCCCTTACAGTCCTTGTTTACTTTTCAAAAATTGCTCAATCCTGAGTTGAAAGAGGACTTGCTCAAAGTGGACAATGTGGTGCAGTTGGGTTCCTTTCAGACCTACCTGTATCTGGCCAATCCTGCTATCCAAGCCTCAGTTTTGAACAACATTCCCAAGCTGATGCGACGGGGCAAAATATCAGAATCAGAAATCAAAACCCACAAATTTGCGCTCTCCGCTCTCACCGATCTCCATACCGGAGAAAATACCAGCAGTGAGGCCAGAGGTATTAGCAATGTATACATTTTTGCAGGAGTAGCCTTGTTGATCATTTTGCTGGCCTTACTCAATTACATGAGTTTGACCACTGCCCGGGCCAATGAAAGGGCGCGGGAAGTAGGGGTGCGCAAGGCCTTGGGCGCTTTTCGCGGCGAATTGATTGGCCAGTTTTACGGAGAGTCGGTGCTGGTTACTTGCCTCTCTTTTGTACTGGGATTTGGCATGGCTTTTTTGTTGCAGCCCATCTTTTTTGATCGACTGGATCTTCAGATTGATGCGGCCTTTATGCTGAAACCGATCGTGATACTGCCAATGCTGGGTTTGATGCTGGCCTGTATTGTACTGGCTGGTGCTTATCCTTCGTTGGTACTCTCGGCTTTTAGGCCAGTAGACGTATTGAAAAGTAAGTTTTTAAAAAGCAGTAAAGGAGGCGTACAGATTCGCCAAAGCATCACAGTGTTTCAGTTCGTAGCCTCCATCGTATTGGTCATTGCCGCTTTGGTGGCCCAGCAGCAACTCAGTTATTTGCAATCGCGTAAACTGGGAATGAACAAGGATCAGATCATGATGATGACGCCCTCGCCAGAAGGCTATCAAGCTTTTCGCAACGCAGTTTCTCAATTGAATGGAATAGAAAAAACGGGGAGCGCATCCATGGCGCTGTTCAAGGATTACAATTCGATTTTTTTCGTCACCTCGCCCATCAATAAAAAAGAAGTACCACTCCATAGCTTTGGGGTAGATGTTGGTTTGGTCGATATGTTGGGCTTGACCTGGAAAATTCCACCAGCTGATTTAAAAAACACGGCTGGCTGGGAAGGAAAACTGGTGCTAAATGCCACCGCCGCCAAAGATTTGGGGGTAAAGTCCCTGACACAAGCCAATGAAATAGGTAGTCTTTTGGGAGAACCTATGGTAGGTGTGCTCAACGACTTTTATTTCAGTGAGATGAGTTTGAATCAAAAGGCCCCATTGGCCATGTCGATTGTGGGTGAAGATTTTAAAGGCACTTTGTACTTACAATTGTCAAACACTGCCGACGTGCAAGGCAGCATGGCGGCCATTGGAAAATTGTATAAAAAATATTGCCCCGATAAACCCTTTGAATATTTCTTCCTGGACGAAAGTTTTGATACCCTGTTTAAAGCCGAAGACCGCATGGCCAAACTATTTGGCATCTTTACCGGACTCGCTATCTTCATCTCCTGTTTGGGCTTATTTGGTTTGGCAGCTTATTCAACTGCCCGTCGGGCCAAAGAAATCGGCATCCGCAAAGTATTGGGTGCTTCGATCAGCAGTGTGATGGGGCTTCTGTCGGGTGAGTTTTTGCGTCCGGTACTCATTGCCATCGCAGTTGCCAGCCCAGTGGCCTGGTATTTGATGGAGCAATGGCTGAAAAAATTTACCTACCGCATTCAAATTGAGTGGTGGATTTTTGCGGCAGCGGGGGTAAGTGTGATCGTACTGGCACTTCTTACGGTAAGCATTCAAAGCTTGCGGGCAGCTTTGGCCAATCCGGCATCAGCCATCAAAAGCGAGTAAGTTTTAGGAATCATTATTTTTTGGACAATCTACAAAAAAACAAAGCAAAATTCTATGTTGCAATTAAAAAACATAGCTAAGTACCACAGCAATGGCATCCAGAAAAACTGGGTGCTCAAGGACATTAGCACTACTATTTTCGAAGGGGAATTTGTATCCATCATGGGGCCTTCGGGCGCAGGCAAAAGTACGCTGCTCAACATCATCGGCATGCTGGAAGAGCCCAGTGGCGGCGAGTACTATTTTTTGGATGAACCGGTGCACAAGCTTTCTGAGAAAAAACGCACCGAGTTGTACAAGCACTACATTGGGTTTGTGTTTCAGCAGTACCACCTCATCGATGAATTGACGGTGTACGAAAACATCGAGACCCCGCTGTTGTACAAAAAAGTGTCTTCCTCCGAGCGCAAAAGCCGGGTGGCAGATTTACTGGATCGATTCAATATGGTGGCTAAAAAGGATTTATTTCCCAATCAGCTTTCGGGCGGACAACAGCAACTCGTGGGCATTGCCCGTGCGCTCATTGGCCAGCCCAAGCTGATTTTGGCTGACGAGCCCACTGGCAACCTGCAATCTGCACAGGCCGATGAAATCATGCAGATTTTCAAAAAACTCAACGAGGATGAAGGTGTGTCCATCATTCAGGTGACCCACAGCGAAAAAAACGCCGCCTATGCCAATCGCATCATCCACTTGCTGGATGGACATGTGGAAAGGGAAGAAAAAATTGCGAAGTAAATTGAGGGAGGTTGAGTGCTTCGGCTCTGCACCCGGCACTTCGGCTCCGCTCAGTGACCGGGTGCAGAGCCGAAGCACTCAACCTCCCTCAACACCAAAATAACCATTTATGAAAAATATTCTTCTGGCCTTCATTCTACTCATTTTGGGAACGCCAATCGTAAATGCACAAAGTACCCTGAGCCTAGAAGACTGCATGCGCATTGCGCTCGAAAACAACCTGCAAATCAAAAACTCCGGCTATCAACTGGACATTGCCGAGGTTGGCCTGAAGCAAATCCGAGCCCAACAGTTGCCCGATCTGGGATTGAATTTTGGTCAAAACTTCAACTTTGGGCGCAGTGTTGACATCAACACCAACCAAAGAATTGAACAGGTTTTCCACAGCAATGGATTTGGCTTGAACCTTTCCGTGCCTATCTTTAATGGATTTGGTTTGAAGTACCAGGGGCAACAGCAACAACAGGCTATTCTCGCCGGAATGAAAGATGTTGAAGCCAGCCGCAACCTGATTCGGCGCAACACCACTACGTTTTACCTCAATACGCTGGCCAATCAGGAGCTGCAGCGCATCACCCTGGAACAAGCCAATGCTACCCGCCAGCAAATTGAATTGGCCCAAAAGCGAGTAGCCGCAGGGGTGGCCAACGAGGCGATTGTATACGAACTAAAAGCTCAACTGGCCAATGAGGAATTTAACGCGGTAAGCGCCCGCAACAATGCCGAATTGGCCAAGGTCAACCTGTTTCAGCAAATGAATCAACCTGTTGACCTTACGGCTCAATTGGATGGCAATTTGATCAAAACAGTGGAAGCGCCTGCGGAAGCCTTGGGCTCAAGTGCACTTTTGCAAAAAGCGGTTTCGATCTTGCCAGAAGTTCAGGGGGCGCAATTGCGCATTATTAGCGCCCAAAAAGGCGTAGAATCTGCGCGGTCCAATTATCTTCCCAGTGTTTATTTTCAAGGCAACTATGGCGCGTTTTTTACCAGTACGCGTCCTGAAGCGTATTTCACCCAATTGGATGCCACCCGCAACGGTAGCATGAGCATCGGGTTGAGTTTGCCGATTTTTAAAGGAGGCTCGATCAAACAACGGGTGGTACGGGCCGAGATAGCCGAAAGCATTGCCGAAAACAATCTCGCCGACGTAAAGAACCAACTCCGTACCGAGGTGGAACAAGCCGTGCAAAATCACCGGGCAACCCAAGAGCAATGGCGCGCCGCCGAACAACAAGTAGCAGCACAAACCGAAAACGTACGCATGATCGAAAAACGTTTTGCTGCGGGAACGGCCAATACTTCAGAATACATTTTGGCAAAAAACAACCTGACCCAGGCCAACGGCAACCTCATCTCGGCCAAGTACCGCCACTTGATTTGGAAGATGGTGCTGGGATATTATGAGACCGGTAAATTTTAAATGCGCAATGTAGAGACGCAATTCATCGCGTGTAATATTCAGTAAGACGCGATGAATCGCGTCTCTACACCGCTGACTGTAGATTGTTGTCAAAAAAAAGATTCCGATAATTTTACTTTTTTTTACTTTTTTAAATCCATTGATTATTCGGTTTTGGGGTACTGCTTCCAACAATGGCTTGATGCTTTTTTCATCTGGATAAATATTATTTCAAAAAATGCGTAATTGTCAGATAATTTCTTCATTCTAAGCATGTCCACTCTTTTAATAAAAATGACATTCGGCTTTGAAAATCAAAATAATAGCGAATAAATTTGCCCTAAATTTAGTGCTAATATTTTTCACATCGCTTACACAGCTCGCAAATCATTCATCGATTCATTCAACCACAAATACCAAATGACATGTTGAAGAAAGATTATTCCAAAACTAAAGATGTTTGTAAAGTAACGTTTACGCTTCCATTAAATGCCGCACAAGAAGGTGGCGAAGTTCGCGTATTGGGCGATTTCAATGGTTGGGATTGGGAAAATGGTTTGCCTATGAAAGCGGGCAAATCTGAATTTTCTGCTGCGATTGAATTGGCTACCGGGGCCAACTACGCGTTCCGTTATTTGATTGACAACGACCGTTGGGAAAACGATTGGGCTGCTGATGCTTATGTCCCATCTCCTTTTGATGGCATCAACAACTCTTTGGTTTCTGTATCCGCCATCGTTGACGGTGAATTGACCGGAAAAGCCGAAGGTGGGAAAAAAGTAAAAGCTACTGGCGAAAAAGCCAAGGCAGAAAAGGCCGCTAAAGCCCCTGCTAAAGCAAAAACCAGTGAGAAAGATGATTTGAAAAAAATTGAAGGCATCGGACCTAAAATTGCTGAATTGCTGAATGCTGCTGGCATTTTCACTTTTGCAGAGCTTGCTGGTGCCAAAATTGCAACTTTGCAAGGCGTATTGGACGCTGCGGGTAGTCGTTACAAAATGCACGACCCAGGCACCTGGGCTGAACAGGCTCAATTGGCTGCTGATGGCAACTGGGAAAAGTTGGCAACTTGGCAAGAAGCACTCAAAGGAGGCAAGAAATAGACTACTATTGAACACCATCTGAATCAGTGTTTTCCTGACGCAGCACTACTATATTTGGTAATGCTGCGTTTTTTTTTTCAGATCACTCCTCTTTTAGCATTACCTTGCTATTTTTGCTAAACATGGTGTATGAAACAAATTAATCAGCCTGAGATCCAAAGTTTCATGTTGCTTGAATTTCATGCCCGCTATTTCCATAAGAATTTTCAATCAGTAGAGACAGGTCAAAATCCTGTCGATGCCTCCAATCTCTGCAAGCATGAGCAAGGTAATCCATCACAGCCTTTTTACTGACTACGATATATATCTGTTCAAGTCGGGCACTCATTTTCGGATTTACGAAAAAATGGGTAGCCACTTGATCGAAGTTGAGGGTCAGCAAGGGGTTTATTTCTCTGTTTGGGCACCGAATGCTCAGAGTGTTTCTGTTATTGGCAATTTTAATTTTTGGAATACCGAAGAACACCCTCTTTCCTCGCGCTGGGATGGTTCCGGAATTTGGGAAGGATTCATTCCGGGGTTGGAAAAAGGCACTTTGTATAAGTACCACATCCACGCCCAAAATGGCCAACACCTGGAAAAAGGCGACCCTTACGCCCTGTTTTGGGAAGTTCCACCCAAAACCGCTTCCATTGTTTGGGACAACGACTACACCTGGAATGACCAGGATTGGCTGAAACAACGCCAGGAAAAAGCGGGCAAAGCACAGCCTTATTCCGTTTACGAAGTTCACCTGGGTACCTGGAAAAAGAATGGCAACGAGTCTTTAAGCTACCGCGAGTTGGCAGTAGATTTGGTGAATTACCTGAAGGACATGAATTTTACGCACGTAGAATTCCTGCCCGTGATGGAGCACCCTTACTTCCCTTCCTGGGGCTATCAAGTTACCGGGTATTTTGCACCAACCAGCCGTTTTGGTACCCCTCAGGACTTTATGTACCTGATGGATTCCTTGCACCAGGCCGGAATTGGGGTGATTTTGGACTGGGTGCCTTCGCATTTCCCTACGGATGCACATGGTTTGGCTGAGTTTGATGGTACTCATTTGTACGAGCACTCTGACCCAAGGAAGGGTTTTCACCCAGATTGGAAAAGTGCGATTTACAACTTTGGCCGCAATGAAGTACGCAACTTTCTGGTGTCCAATGCTCTGTTTTGGCTGGAGCGCTTTCACATCGATGGTTTGCGGGTAGACGCCGTTGCTTCCATGCTTTATCTGGATTACTCGCGGGAAGCTGGCGAATGGATCCCCAATGAAAAGGGCGGCAAAGAAAACCTGGAAGCAATCTCCTTCCTGCGGGAGTTCAATACGATGGTGTACCGGGAATTCCCCGATGCCATCACCATTGCCGAAGAATCTACGGCCTGGAGTGGCGTTTCCCATCCGACTTATTCTGGCGGCCTGGGTTTTGGCCAGAAATGGATGATGGGTTGGATGCACGATACACTCGATTATTTCAAAAAAGAATCCATCCACCGCAAATACCACCACGGCGAGATTACCTTCAGTTTGATTTATGCCTTTACCGAAAACTTCATGCTGCCGCTTTCGCACGATGAAGTGGTACATGGCAAAGGCCCACTGATTGACCGCATGCCTGGCGACGAATGGCAACGATTTGCCAACTTGCGTTTGATGTTTGGATACATGTATACCCACCCGGGTACGAAATTGCTGTTTATGGGTGGAGAGTTTGGCCAAACCACCGAATGGAGCATCGAGCGGGGACTGGAATGGTGGTTGCTGGAATTTGGCACCCATCTAGGGGTACAAGCCTGGGTACGCGACCTCAACAAGTTTTACTCTGCAAATCCAGCACTGTACGAAAAACAATTCCACCCCGAAGGTTTTGAATGGGTAGAGCACGGCGATTGGGAAAACAGCGTGTTGGCATACCTCCGCAAAGGCGAGAAGGCGGAAGAGAACTTGTTGGTGGTGTGCAATTTCACCCCCGTTACCCGCGAAGGTTTCCGGGTCGGCGTGCCAAGTGGAGGAGAATGGAAAGAGGTACTGAGCAGCGACACCAAGGAATACAATGGTACTGGAAATCACCTCAATGGCACCAAAAAAGCCGATGCCCAAGAATGGAATGGCCGGGAGCATTCTATAGAATTTACCTTGCCTCCGTTGGCAACGGTGATTTTTCAAAAGTGCTAGAACCAGTATACAACTTATACCAGATACGAGGCCAAGCCATTCACAATAGAATGGCTTGGCTTTGTACTTTAAGCATCACAAGCTGAATGGGCTTTGTAGATTGCCTTTTTCTATGGATGTTGAGGTTTTGGAGGGTGTTCAGTTCAAGATTAAATACAGGTCAAAAAATAATAGGAATAACTTTAAAAAATATTAATTGTGTCTTTATTTTTAAAAAAACATTTTTTATTTATATTGCACCTTAAACTTCTAGCAATGGAATCATCCCAGCCCGAAAAGCCCGAAAAGCCCAAAGACACCAAAGCCTACGACAAAATTCTTAAAGAAAATTTTCGCACCATTTTATTGCCAGTTGTAGCAAAACTAGCGGGTATCGAAATGATTGAGTGTACTCCACTCCCTGAAGAAATCAACATGACCATCAATCGGAATGTCGATTTCTTGATGGAGGTTCTGGACCTGCAACACAATCATTTCATTTTGCATGTTGAATTTCAAACCGAATCGGAAGCAGATATGGTATATCGTGTGGGCGAGTATCACGGTTTTTTACAAAAGCAATACAAGCTAGAAATTCGCCATTTTGTGGTTTACTTGGGCAAAGGGAAAACCCGCATGACCACCACATTACCCGATGCTTTTCAATTTAAAGGGTATCAATTGATTCAACTGAGCCAGATTCCGCTGGAAGAATTCATCGAGTCGGAGATACCGGAAGAAATTGTGCTGGCCATTTTAAGTAAATTTCCCAAAACTAAACTCCTTGCAGTAATTCGTTTGATTTTGCAACGCTTGAAGAAAGTGTGCAAGAACCAAATTGAATTGGAAAAATTCTTGCACCAGTTGACTATCCTAAGCCAAATTCGTAAATTTGATCAGCAAACCAAAAAAATCATCAACGAGATGCCAATTACGTTAGATCTTACCAAGAATGCATTTTTTAAAGATGCTTTGAAGGATGCAGTAAACCAAGGTTTAAAGCAAGGTTTAGAACAAGGACTTGAACAAGGCATTGCCCAGGAAAGGCTTGAAGCCCAGAAAAAATATGAGGAATTTGTCCATACATCTATAAAAAATATGCTTCATCTGGGTTTCGCACCTGAGGGCATTGCAGGCATCTTAAACCTTGAGCCGGGAAAAGTGCTAGAAATTTGTGCACAATTGAAAGAAGAAGATTCAGTTGAATAATAAGGCAACGCACCTAAAATATTGACTTTGGGTGCGTTGCCTTATTTTTTACAATTTTATCAACTTCTCAACACCCAATCGACTTCCCTCTCCATTGTAGATCACTAGAATATACATCCCGGCTGCAAGCCTGGAAAAATCTTGTCCCTTCAGGTTTTTACCCTTGTAAAGCAGACTTCCCAATTGATCAGACAATTCAAATTCCAGGTTCAGGTCATCACTTTTTACCTGAATTCTGTCCACAAAAGGATTGGGAAACACTTTTGGTTTTTGATCTTCATCAAGCTTCTTTAAGTCCGTGATAATGCCCAACTGTCGGTCAAAAAAATCGATGGTTAAAAAATTGTGGTCGCTGTAAAACTTGTGCTCGGTGAAAGCCACCGTTACCTGATCGTCAATGTCGCCATCGAAAGAATTGGGTACGGATAAAATGCTGTTGATGTAGGTTTCATTGAGGCGAGGATTTACCTTGAAAAAGTTTTTATCGTTGAGGTAATTGGCCGTTTTGAGATCGTTAAAAATCCCTTGTGCCTGGGTTAGAATAATGCCAGGTATGCGCAAAAAGCGTTCTGGAAAGAGGGGCGATGGTTCCAATACATGTAACTCTGCCGCAACACCCCGGGTTAGGTAAGTATTGTAAGCAGCATAAAACTGTTTGAGTCGCTGGTTGTCTGCCGAAGTATCCGACCGGGAAGCGTTCCAAATCGTTGGTACAGTGCTCACTGCAAACACCCCATCGTTGCCATTTACACCATATTGAGCACTAGCAGTAAAGTTTTTGACATAAGCGATCACGCTGCCAAAGCCACTACCTTGAGAATGCCCAATGGCGAAGAGCTTCTCGTTGCCCGTAAGTTTACCTGCTGTTTTGAGATTGGTCAGAATTTGGTTGATGCTTACGATGTCGCCATTGCTGGCCGAAACCGGGCTGTTGGCCCAGCGTTTTTGGATGCGGTCATTGCTTTCGGTCACCAAAATACCGTAGCCGTGGGCAACGGCATAGCGGTGAAAATTGTCGTTTTCAACGCTGCCAATCCAGCCTGCAGCGCTCCCTCCAGCGCCATGAAAAGCCAAAATCACCCCTTTCATCTTGGCTGGGAAGTGATAAAATACTCTTTTGTTGGCAATGGTGGTTTCCGTGAAAGTCCAAATGGGGGTAGTCTGGTAGGTAGCAGTCAAGGTGGTATTTTGTTTTGGCATCATGATACGGGTATGGTACTCGCGAAGGGTCGGGAGTGCAACAAGCCCCGGAGTGGAACTTTGCCAGCGGTCAAAAACCTGATTACTGGCATTGGGGTTGGCGAAAATATGTACGGTATCGCCTGCTGAGTAGGTGCCGCTGCCGTAACCATTGACTACATTAAGGGAGAATTGCGCTTTTACGTCAGTAGCCAACAGAGGATTGCTCCCCAAACCCGTGTTGCATTTGTGCATGGCCACTGGATGCACATTCCCATTTTGTTTGTACTCGTAATAATAAACGTAAGCCTCGGTAGGCGTGATAAACACCTCGGGATCCAGGCGCAGCGCAACCCGATTGTCGCTGATTTTGCGGAAAAGCGGGCGTTTGGTATCCAACCCTATAATCCAGACGTCGGCAGGTTTAGAATTGTTTTGCGAGCCAGGGATAAATTTTTGCTGCGCTGTACAGACAAACAGGTATGATTTTCCTTTAAAAACAAAAGGCTCGGCGGAGAAGTAATAACCATAGGACGGATCAGGGATTTTGATGTCGTAAACCTTGTTGAATCCCATAGGTGTTTCCCTATACAAGCGCAACAAGGTATCGTTGACCGTACAAAACAATAAACGGTCGCCCCCATAATCTGGCGCAGCAAAAAGGAAGGCATCAATCTTATTGCCCGCATCAAAAGTGAGTTGTTTGGTTTTTGCAGTGGACAGATCATAGCGAAAAATCTGAGTAGTTCCGGCTGTCAGGTCATTGGTGAGCAAGGCTTGTTCTCCATCGATCCAGCGAGGGCCACTAGAACTATTTTGGCCATAAGGGACTACATTTTCAACCAAGGGAATATTTGCAGTTGACCAATTGATTTCAAAATTGATGATGCTATTGCCTTTGGCGTATACCAGTCGGGCTTGAGGATCCGCCCAGTCTTTGCTCCCGATCACAGCAAAACGATTGCCCGCAAGATTGGTGGATAAATCTACATTGGAATACCCACTCCCACTCCAGGTCGCTTTGCCGATGTGGCGGGCATTGGCCACCTGTTTGGTGTACACGACTTCGGCACCCTTTTGGCTGAATCCCCATTCTGGCCCATTGATCGAGTTGGTAATGGGTGCCAGGGCGTTGTCGAACAGATAATCTTTTCCAGAAGCCGAGCGCAAGTTGCCACTTAGGCTATCCAGCAAGGCTACATATCCTCGGTTGTTTTCATCTTGAAAACAGAGCCGATGGCCACTCTGCCAGATTTCAAAATCGAGGTAACTGGCGGTGGTATCGCCAATCCGAACATCATTGGGTTTGAAGGATTGTCCAAAAAGCAATAGTGGACAAAGCCAGAAAAACAGTACACGCATGACCTAATTTTTTGGATGATTAAAAGGGATAAGGGGCGATAAAAAAATAAGTGCTCATTTTGCCAGAGGATTAGATAAGTAAACGTTTCATTTCAAGTGTCTTATCTAATCCTCTGGCTCAAGAAAAATGAGCACTTATTTTTGCCCCACTACTAAGCTTTTAGTCTAATATTTGACTACCCTTTGCGGAGTGCCGAAGCCAAGGGGCTTAAAAAAATACAAACCAGTCGGTAGGGTAGCCAGATTGACGATGTGTTCATTGCTCAGCATTTTTTCACTACGGATGAGGCGCCCAATGCTGTCGAATAGTTGCAGTTCAAAAGGCACTACTGATTCAGCGGTTTGCACGGTGAAAAAATCGCGGGCAGGATTGGGGTAAATGGAGAAGATGGGTTGTGGTTTTTGTGCATCATTCAGCCTGGTAGTCACAATGGACAAGGGCGTTTCGCAACGGCGCAAATCAAAAAATGGCGCCCCAACTGCCTTTCCATAGTAGTAAATCCAGACCTTTTTGGGGCCAATGACGTACTCGGGATCCACCGTCACCCCATCGAAAGTACTGATTTTGGTATGTAGTGTTTGGCCGAAAATACCTCTGAGCCAAATCTCGCCTTTGGTATTGCCGGGAATACCGCCGCCCTGGTACACCTGATAAGCGCCAAAGGTTTGGTTGCCATTGATGGTAAACGGTTCAAAGGAGGTCAGGGTCAATGGAGAAAAACTGGTCGGGCTAGCGTAGGTTTCAATTTCAGAAAACAGGCCGTTTTTTTGTTGTTGGTAAATGGCCATTTGTCGACTGCCTTTGCTGCTGAACATAAACAATTCTCCGGTTTTTTGGGGTACGCGGAAAGGCAAATCATCCACATGAGAATTGAATAGGCTGTTTTGAACATCTTGGGTAACTACAGTTGAGGAGAGTGTTGCCCCATTCCAGAATTTCATGTCATAATAGGGCTGAGCTGGATTTGTGCGAAAAGGATGAGCTAAAATTTCGGATTGAGCGAGCCAGCGCGGAAAGGTCAATTCGTAAATGGAACCAGCCGGAGAGGGTACTTCTGAAGCAATAAAATTGATCTTAGCCGGATTGTCAGAACTGAAGCAAAATAGACTGTCTCGGCCATTGGCAACCGTCGTTTTTACGGTATAATTGACCCAAAAGTAGGGCTTGCTTTTATCCGCAGATACATTGATGAGGCCTTTATCGGGGTGTCCAGGTTTGCCAAGGCTAAATCTGCTGAGGGTATTGATTCCGGTACGGCGTACATAGATGATTTCCCCCCTTTGGTTTTTGATCAAAAAGAAGGGACTGGTTTGATCCTCTCCCCAATAGGGCCAGCCTTGCCCCTGAATGGTGTCGATCAATTGTTTTCTGGCCAGATCGGGAAGTCCGGTGGTCAGATCCATATCGGTGTACCACACTTTGGCACGGGCACCGGATAGCGGAATTTGCTCGCACCAAACCATCGAGCGGCTGTCGGCAGAAAATTCAACTTGAAAAACGTTGGTGGCGATCAGGATGTCGCTGGGGGTAAAGGTTTGGGCGGATAGCGAGAGGCTGCTAAAAAACAGCAACAGGATCGGGTACATTTTGGCCATGGCAGGGAATTTTAGTATTAGACTACCCTGACTAGAATGGTTTAATGAGAAAAGAAAAAAATATCACTATTCACTCCGCAACGACTTCACCGGATTTACCAGCGCAGCCCGAATGGCCTGGATACTGACGGTAATCAACGCAATCGACATGGCGATCAATCCCGCCACTACAAAGAACCACCATTGAAGGTCGATGCGGTAGGCAAAATTTTGCAACCACAGCTGCATTACATACCCGGCCAACGGCGAGGCTATGGCGATACCGATTCCAACCATCACCACAAAGTCTTTGGACAAAAGGCCAATGATGCCAGAAACCGATGCCCCCAGTACCTTGCGTACCCCAATTTCCTTGGTGCGCCGCTCGGCAGTGAATGCGGCCAACGCAAACAACCCCATGCAGGAGATCAGGATAGCGACGACGGAAAAGATATTGAACATCAACGCAGTGCGCTGGTCTTTCTCGTATAGCTTTTCAAATTCATCGTCCAGAAACTGGTATTCAAAAATGCGGTCTGGAACATTGTCCCGCCAAAGACTACCTGCCAATGATATAACCTGACTTGTCTTGGCACCACTTGTTTTTACATACAAAGTAGAGCGCCATTCGGGATCGCTATTGATGACAACTGGTGGAATCTTTTCGTGCATATTCCGCAAGTGAAAATCTTTGACTACTCCAATGATCTGGCCTTTGATGCCATTGCCTTCAAAACGCTGGCCGACCACCGGGGCTTTCAAATTACAAATCTTTACTGCGGTTTCATTGAGCACAAAATTGCTTTGATCGGCCTGGTTGTCTTCTTTGAACCACCGGCCTTCAGTCAATTGTAGACCAAAGATTGTTTGAAACATCGGGTCTGCTGAAAACGGGGCGAAAGTGGGATTGTCGTTTTCTTTCCGACCGTCCCAATCAAAGTTGCCACTGCTGCTGGAACCATGATTGACAATGTCTGCAGATGCCATACTGATGCCGTTGACGGCAGGGCTATTTTTTAGTTGACGGGCAATCCGTTCGATGGTATTCTTGCCTTCCTGGTTCATGCGCATCTGCCAGGGGAAGTCTAGTTTCAGCACATACTCGCGATCGAAACCCAGGTTTTTATTGCGTACAAACTGCAATTGCTGATAAATGGTCAAAGTACTGATGATCAATCCAACCGAGATGGCAAACTGCAGAACCGCCAATCCTTTCCAGAACCCGGTTTTGTGTTTGCTCAAAAACCCACTGCCTTTCATGATGCTGATGGGCTGAAAGGAAGAAAGCAGAAGTGCAGGATAAACGCCAGTCAGTGTAATGACTAACCCCAGTACGATCAAGACGATTTTCCACAAATTGATATCCAACAGCTGCAGTTTGAAATTTTCTCCGGTGAGTTGATTGAACATCGGCATGCTCAAACGGGTAATCAATAAAGTGCCTAGCAACGCGACTACACACATTACCGTCGATTCCAGCATAAACTGACGAAACACCTGGTTTTTGCTAGCCCCCAATATCTTTTGCATACCAATCTCTTTCCCGCGCTTACTGGTACGGGCTATCGACAAGTTGACGTAATTGATACAGGCAACGATGAGGATCAATAAACCAATGATAAAAAAGATCCGAATAGTGCCAACATCGCTCGTAACCTCATTGCCCGACATGATGGACTGGTCAAAACGCATACTGGAGAGCGGTTCGATCGTGGCTACAATGGTACTGTCGTTTTTTTCTTTGCGTAAAATTCGGGTGATTTTCCAGCCCAGTTTCTTTGCATCAGTATTGGTGCGCAGTCGGGCATAGGCATTGTAACTGAAATTGCCCCATTGATTGTCATTTGACAGATTTCCAGGGTTACTCAGCCGCAAGGCAATGGGAATCATCAGGTTGAATTTGAAACTGGAGTTCAAAGGCGCATCCTTTACTACTGCCTGCACTACGCATTCGTTGGTATCCACCCGCAAAATTTGTCCAATCGGGTCGGCATCGCCGAAAAACTGACGTGCAGTAGTCTGATTGAGGATGACGCTTTTCGGATGCTCGAAAAAAGCATCTGCATTGCCTGCGATGAATTCGTATTTGAATAGCTTAAACCAACTGGAATCAATGGTAATGCATTGCTTGACCTTAATCAGTTGGTCTTTTAATTTGACTGTAGACTCTCCTGCTCCGCCCGTACATTGGGCAATCAACTCAACCTCGGCCAACTGAGTCCCGAGGATATTCGCCAGTTTCAGGGGAGTCGTACTCCAATGCCATGTTTCGGTATCACTGATTTTGATATGGGTCTTCAGCCGATAGATGCGCTCCGCATGGTCATGGTACCGATCGTAGCTCAGTTCATTGTTGACCCACATTCCAATGAGCAAAGCCCCGGTCATGCCCAAAGACAGCCCAACAATATTGATCAAACCAGAGGTGCGATCCTTAAAAAATGCCCGAAAGGCAAGGTGTAGGAAGTGTTTGAACATGTTGGGAAAATTGACGGGGCATCCCTTGCGGGTGCCCAAATTGGAAAAGAAATTGACCGGGGGCACCCGCGAGGGGTGCCTGTACTAAACGTGAAAATTCTCGGTCACCACCTTGCCATCAAACAAATTGATCACCCGGTGGGCAAAACCAGAATCATGCGGGGAGTGCGTAACCATTACAATGGTCGTCCCTTCGTTATTGAGTTCGCGGAGGAGGTTCATCACCTGCTCGCCGTTGGAAGAATCGAGGTTACCGGTAGGTTCATCCGCGAGGATCATCTTGGGGCTGGCCACTACTGCGCGGGCAATGGCCGTACGCTGTTGCTGACCACCCGAGAGTTGCTGAGGGAAGTGGTTGCGGCGGTGCATCATGTTCATGCGCTCCAGGGCGGCTTCTGCGCGTTTTTTGCGATCAGCAGCGGGCACTTTGAGGTACAGCAGCGGCAATTCCACATTTTCGTAGACGGTTAGTTCATCAATCAGGTTGAAGCTTTGGAATACGAACCCGATGTTTCCTTTGCGCAATTGGGCGCGGCTGCGCTCGGGCATTTTGGCTACTTCGGTGCCATAAAAATGGTATTCACCTTCAGAAGGATTGTCCAGGAGTCCCAGAATATTGAGCAAAGTGGATTTGCCACAACCAGAAGGCCCCATGATGGCTACAAATTCCCCATCCTGGATTTCCAGGCTGATGCCGTTTAGGGCGGTGGTTTCTACTTCTTCGGTGGTGAAAACCTTCTGAAGATTGACGGTCTTTATCATTAGTGATGAGTTATAAATTAGGAGTTATGAGTTATGAGTTGTGAGTTATGAGTTATGAGGTGCACTCATAACTCATAATTCATAACTCATAATTAGAATTCAAGTACTTCGTTTTCGCCAAAGGTATCGTAAGAGGACGTGATGACCCGGTCTCCCGGTTTCAAACCTTCCAATACTTCAAAAAATTCGGTGTTTTTGCGCCCCAATGAAACGCGGCGGCGCACCGCACGTTTGTCTCCTTTTTCCAGCACGTACACCCAATTGCCCCCGGTTGTGGAGAAAAATCCCCCAGTGGCAAGCAAGACTGCCTTGGTGGGCTGACCCAATTGCAGTCGAATAGTGATTGATTGACCGCGTTTGATGCCTTCTGGCGCCCCCACTATGAATTTCATGTCGACTTCAAAACGCCCACTGCGTACTTCAGGATAAATCTTGATGATTTCGAGGGCGTAACTTTTTCCATTGAAATCGAAACTACCTGGTAAACCGCTAAACACGCGATTGATGTAGTATTCATCGATTGCTGCCCGGATTTTGAAACCCCGCAAATCGTCGATTTGACCGATGTTTTGGCCCTGACTGATGTTGGAACCCACTTCAACATCCATCGAAGAAAGCAGACCTGGCACAGGCGCTTTTACTTCCAGGTTTTCCAGGGTTTGGCGCCACAGGGCTACGTTCTTTTGCGTGCGCTCCAGGGTACCTTCCAACTGTTTGATCTGAATCACCGAGTTTTCTTCCTGGTATTTTTGCGATTCAATTTCGATTTCGCGCTGTTTGACCAGGCGTTCGTAATCGCGTTTTGCTTTGAGGTATTCTTGTTCAGAGACCACCTTGTCTGCAAATAGTTGCTTGTTGCGGTCGTATAAGTCTTTGGCCTGGTCGGTTTGGAAATCCAGTTCACTCAAATTGCGCCGCAAAGTAAAGCGTTCCACTTTCAAGCGTTGGCGGGTATTTTGAAGGTCGTTGACCAAGCGACTCGCTTCGGTTTCGGACTGCAAAAAATTGAGTTTGAGCTGTTGGTTTTCGAGTTTGAGCAAGGTTTGACCTTTGGCAACGTTGTTGCCCCCTTCTACCAGTTTTTCGGTTACATACCCCCCGACCACTGCATCTAGGCGGATGGTTTTGAGGGGCAATACATTGCCTGTAACCGGAATGGTTTCATCAAAGGTACCATCAATGACCTCCGAAATGGTGAGCTTGTCTTGCTCTACATTAAGCGTGGTTTTGTGCTCTTTGAGCAATTGCCAGCCAAAAAAGCCTACAAATGCAGCAACCAGTACAATCAGTACAATTCGTTGGGTCGTCCAAAATTTCTTTTCAATCTTTCTATCCATGGCAGTGGTTTGGCTTGTTGTTCTCCTGGAGCGGTCTTCTGTTCCGTTCCGTATCTATGGTTTAAGAGTTCAAGCCTTATGCCAAAGTTTTAATCAATTGAAATTCAATTATTTGAAGTCTTATTCAATGCGGTTTCTTGTTCAGAAGCGGACAGGATGTGTACGGAAACGGACATAGTGGTTAACCATGTTTTGCAGGACTACTTTTGTAATAAAGTTGACATCGTCTTTTTGAACCATTTCGTTTTGGCCAAATCACTTTTGGGAATGTTCTGCCTTTGTTGAAGATGAGTACAATAAGATTTCATGGGCAGGTTTTTGTAAAAATCCTCAAATTCACTACTTTTTAATGATGACCCAATGAATTCAGCTTGATCGAAATTTTCTTGTTTATTTTTAAATCTATTTTGTAGTGGTTTAGCGAGGAATTCTGGTTCTCCAAAATAGGGGTACTCCAGTCTTTTGGTTGCTAATGTATAAACTAGACGTTCGACAATTTCATCCTTAGCTGTCCTTAAATCATTGACGTATTGAGCCTTGTCAAATGACCGATTTTTGCCTTGGTAATAGTCTGCCAGGTTAGCGGGATGATAAAGCAAGTTTTCAATAGAATAATAGGGTAAAACGAAGAGATTGGGGTATTTGGCTTTTATTAACTCAATATCCTCGTCGCTTAAAAAATCTCTATCAACTATGCCCTTAAAGGTTCCTGAACGAACTTTATGGAAAACGCTGTTGCGGTCTTTCTCTGCTACAAAAACAGCTTTGTCAATTCCTGCAAGAGCATAATAATCCTGGTCTAAATTTTCTACAAAATACACGTCCATTGATTGGAATAAAGAGGAAAGGAATTCTTTTCCAACCGCGATCTCATAAATGTCTGGATTGTCTTTTGCTTCGGGAGTAAGTACTTTCGGCTGGTCAAAATCGAAGTCGTCAAAGTCAATGATGGTGGCTTGATCTGCATGTTTTGCATACTCAATGAATCCAAGAGAATGTGATGCAGTCCAAAGTTGAGATTTTTCAGGAATCCAATTCTCAATGATTTCTTTAAGTAGATTGTACTGAATTTTAGTGTTTAGATGCAGATCGAGTTCATCGAAAAAATAGATGGTTTCTTGGAATAAATCTCGACGACTCATTAGGTTGAAAATCACGTTAAATACTTCTTTTTCTCCCGCACTTAGCAAATCATAATGAATAGTTGAAGTACCTTTTTTGAAGATGATTTGGGCTACTTTTCCTTCCAAAGGCGGAATGATTTCAACTAAACTTAAATTCGTTCCATTGGCATGCCCAAAGATATTTTCCAACGCTCGGTTAATTGGATTTATGTATTTTTCTCTAATAACTTGTGCAGGGTTCTGAAGTTGAAATACTTCTTTGAGAATATTTCCTGTAACATTGTCAATATCATTTTCAAAACGATTATCGCGATCAATAAAAAAATCTGGACGGTCAAAATCCGATTGGATACTTCCAATATTGCCTAAAGCGGTTTTTGTCAATCTAGATAGCTGTCGAAAACTAGTCCGCCCATAAAATGAGTCACTTTTATGAAAAGATTGAGTAGAAAAATTAGCTTTTCCGTTCGTGCCTACCTTAGATCCATCATCAAAAAGCACCAAAGCTTCCGTAACTACATCTATATTCTTGCGAAAATAACTACTCTGGACATTCTGGGACTTTCCATCTTTTATGGAATTAAGATACTGAAACGCATCAAAAACCGAAGACTTCCCCGAGCCATTGGATCCAATCAACAATACTAGTTTAGCCTGCGGAGGGATGTTCTCAATCCGCAAATCGGTGAAACGTTTGAAATTCTTTAATTCAAGTTTAGTGATGCGCATCGAATCGGTCTAATTTCACAATTAAGTACTTGATCAAAACGAAAAGCTTGAATAAGTACTCAAAAGTAAAAAAAATAAACAAATAATCCTTACACCGCCTTCACTTCCTCCAAAACCCTAATCTGCTCCAGAATCTCATCCATTGCGATCAATGGCGCTTTGCCTGCGCTGATTACTTCGTGGATATTCTGAAACAATGGCGCCCAATTGCCAGGCAGTGTTTCGATGCGGCCACGCAGGTGCAAACCGCTTACTTCGGCATTGAGCGTAGCCCAGTTGGCCTCCGATTCAATGCCAAAACCAGGCATGCCCGGCATGATGCCAGCTTTGAGGTGATCTTCTTGTACATCAATGCCGTATTTGACAAAAGAGCCTTTGGTGCCTTGGATTATATAGCGAGGAGTGTCTTCACGCACCAATAAGCTGCTTTTCAGCGTCACCTTGATTTTTCCATAATCCAAACGCACGTCAAACGCATCATCTACTTCAGAATGTTCGCGTTGAGTGAACTTTATGCCCCACACAGATTTTGGTTTCCCGAAAAGCACAATGGTTTGATCCAGGATATGCGAACCCAGGTCGTATAAAATGCCATTGCCAGGAGCGATAACTTCTTTCCATTTTTTGGGGTTCAAAACGGGTTTGTAGCGGTTGAAATGGGCTTCGTAGCTCAAAACATCTCCAATCAAGCCTTCAGAAATCACTTTCTGGATGGTAAGGAAATCGCTGTCCCAGCGGCGGTTTTGAAACACGAATAAATGCTTGCCCAGGTCTTGGGCCAGTTTGATCAACGTTTCTGCCTCGGCAGCAGTAGCCGTAAAGGGTTTTTCCACCAACACATGCTTACCCGCTTCCAGGCATTTTTGGGTATAGGCAAAATGCGTTTCGTTGGGTGAAGCAATGCTTACCAGATCCACCTCAGGATCAGCCAATACTGCATCCAGACTGGTAGCCTTTTGCACGCCAGGATAAATGTCTTGCGGGTTTTGGTTGTTGCTGACAATGGTCTTGAGTCGAAAATTTGGATTGGCCAAAAAAAATGGCGCTTGCAGGTAGCGTCCAGAGAGTCCGAATCCAACGATGGCTACAGTAGTCATAGGTGCTGATGTTTATAAAAGTTTGATCTGGTAAAAGTATATCAAGTAACGCAGAAAAATTAACTTCCCGATTTTGGGTTTTGAATAGGAAGTCGAACGGTTCATTTCAAGTGAGCTTCCTAATCAAAACCCTCTCAAAAAATCGGGAAGTAATTTTTTGCGTCATACTAAGGCAACGTAAAAGCGACATACTTGTCCCCGGATTTGCTTTTGAGTTTTCCGCCTCCACAAGCAATGACCAGGTATTGCTTGCCATTTACTGCATAAACACTGGGTGAGGCGTATCCAGCAGCAGGTAGCGTTGTTTGCCACAGTATTTTTCCAGAGTTGCGATCAATTGCCCTGAATTGCTGGTCTTTGGTGGCGGCAATAAACAATAATCCGCCTGCGGTGACTGCTGGCGCGCCATAATTGTCGGTTCCGGTAGGAGGAATTCCTTTGGCAGTCAGTTCCGGATACTCGCCGAGGGGAATTTGCCAACGGCGTTTGCCGGTATTCAAATCAATGGCCGTTAGCGTACCCCATGGCGGGGTACTTACTGGGTAGCCATTGCGGTCGTACCAGCGGTTGTAGCCGGTATGTCTGTATGGGGAAGACGAAAGCTTATGTTCATTCTTTGTTTTTATCTTGGTATTCTTTCCATTCAGAAAGGCTACAATGGCCTGGATTTCTGGTTCTTTCAATTGGGTGATGGCGGGCATCATGCCCCGACCTTTGGCCATAATTTGGCGAATGCCCGCTTCGTCGTACTTAACAGCGATATTTTGCAAACCCGGATATGTACCATCGTGATTGCCTTCCCGATTTTCACCATGACAGGCCCCACAATGGGTCAGGTACAATTGTTTGCCCGATTTTAGGGATTGGTGGTCTTCCTCTTTAGGGATGGCAACTAAGGAACTATATACCGGATTCTCTTTGGCGGGAACGTACATGACGCTGTTTTCATCTACTGCGGCGCCACCCCATTGGGCGCCACCATCCGTTCCAGGGTAAAAGAGGGTACGCTGGTATCCTATTGGAATAAACGGCTGACCAGTGTTCGCTTTGCGCACTTCTGCGATGATTTCATCGCGATCAGCAGTAAAGGAATTGACCTCGGATGTAGTAAAACTTTGACGGGTAAACGGCTCTGGACCCAAGGGGATGGGTTGAGTAGGGGAGGCCTGCTCTCCCGCAATTTCGGATGCAGGAAAAGAACGCTCTTCAATGGGAAACAAAGGCTTGCCTGTGACCCGATCAAAAACAAAAGTGAATCCCTGCTTGCTCAGTACGGATACCGCATCGATTTTTTGGCCATTTTTGGTCACTGTAAACAAATTGGGTGGGGCAGGAATGTCGCGATCCCAAATATCGTGGTGTACGGTTTGGAAATGCCACAAGCGTTTGCCCGTATTGGCATCCAACGCCAGGAGGCAATTGGCAAAAAGGTTATCCCCTTTGCGGTTTCCGCCATAAAAATCAAAGGCTGCGGAGCCGGTTGGAGCGAACACGATGCCTCTTTTGGTATCCACGGCCATGCCCATCCAGCTATTTGCCCCGCCAAGGTTTTGGTAATTTTGTTTTTCCCAGGTACTGTAACCGTATTCTCCTGGGCGAGGGATGGTGTGAAAAGTCCAGATTTTACGGCCTGTTCGGGTATCATAGGCTCGGATGTCACCCAATAGGGCAGTGGCGCTTTCGGCGACTCTGGTGCCTACAATCAGGATGTTTTTATAAACCGAAACCGGAGTATTGCATACAACGTAGTCGTCGGCACCCGGGCGTTGAATTCCGTCGATCAGGTTGATTTTTCCATTGCTACCAAAAGAAAGAATGGGTTGACCATTTTTGGCATTGAGAGCATACAAGTAGGCGCCGTATCCAAAGAAGATTCGGCCTTCCGTGCCATCACTCCAATAAGCAACCCCGCGACTGGTCATGTTGAAGGTTTGGTCATTCAACCTTGTTTTCCACAATTCTTTGCCACTTGCCGCATCTAACGCAAATGCTTGTGACCCCGCCGAAACCCCGTACATCACACCATTTATAATCAAGGGGTTGCATTGCATTTGGGTTGTATTTTTTAGGGTATCGGCGCCTCCGGATTGATAGCCCCAGGCCACTTTGAGCTGGGCAACATTTTGGGGATTGATTTGGGTAAGCGCTGAATAGTGGTTTTTGTCTGAACCGCCATTGTATTCCGGCCAGTCCGCCGCAGTTCCTGGATCAAAGCGGATACTGCTCATGGTAAAAAACAAGCCGATGATGAAAAAATACAAGATCCAACCTGGGCTTAGTGGCGAAGATTTCAAGTCTACGGAGTCATTGTTTTTTTTCATCACTTTATTTTTTAAAATTGCCATCAAATTATAAAAAAATCACCAACCAAAAAAAACCGATCCGGGCTTGCCCGAAGCGCAGGGGCAAACCTATTTATTGCCAGTAGGTGCTTTCTTGGAAGTAGCGGATGGTAAAATCAAGCGGGTTACAAATTACTACAACTTACCGCTGTGGATGAAGTTGGTTTCATAAACCCTTCAACGGCTGCGTACCGTACATTTTTCCCTGGCGACTCATTTTGATCAGGTAATTCATGCGTTTTTGTTTTTCGGCATTGCGGCTATTGCCGGTGATTTCATTGATCCAGCCCACTTTAAGCCGCTTGTAAAAATGGGGAAAAGCCTGAAAATTGTCCCATACTAAGGGATCAGCTTGCAATTGGGTAGCGATCCATTCCGGTACGATCAAGGGATCGTCCATCGAGCCAATTTGATCTGCAATGGGCGCAACGCCTGCCAGGGTCATCAAGCCCAGTTGTTGCAGTTTCCAGATGCGTTGGCGATTGAGCTCGGAGAGAAAAGTCTTTTTCCTACGCGGCGTGATGCGTTGCACCGCACTTTCCTCATCGTACTTTTTGGTCACGCCATCAATCCAGCCAAAGCACAAGCATTCTTCCACCATGTCGTCATAGGGTATGGAAGGTTTACCAGTAGCTTTCCGGTAGGTTTGCAACCATACTTCACTTTTGTCGCTGATGTGGTGGGTTTGCAGCCACTCGCGCCAATGTTGGCGGTGGTGCGGATAAAAAACTTCAGTAATTTCTACGGGCATGAGAAATTATTTAAAAGTACTCAATACGGCTTCCATGTCCCCAAAAGCGATCTCCACATCAGATTCGGTAGTGCGCCAGTTGACGAACGCAGCCCGGATAGCAGATTGGCCAAGGTATACGGTTGGCGTCATGTATACATTGCCTTTGGCCACCAATTGGCTCAAAAACTGACTTACTTCAGCCTGCGGACGATTTTTTAGGGTGAAACAAACGCAGTTGAGTCGGACGGGAGCGAGCAACTCGAAATCAGCTGAGGAGCTGATCAATTCACCCAAAAAGCGGGCATTGGCCACGTTGCGCTCCACAATGTCCCGGTATCCTTCGCGGCCATAAGCCATCAGGCTCATCCAGGCGGGGAGGGCGCGCATGCGGCGCGAATTTTCGGGCAGAAAATTCAGGAAATTGAAATTGGCGTTAGGATCTCCGAGGTAAGCCGCATTGGCATTCTGGAAAGTATTGAGTTGCGTGCCGAGGTGCTTATCCTGTACAAAAGCGACTGCGCTGTCATAAGGCACATTGAGCCACTTGTGCAAGTCGATGGCAATGCTGTCGGCCATTTCCCAGCCTTGAATGAGGTGCTTGTATTGTGGTGAACAGGCTACAAAGCCCCCAAATGCAGCATCGATGTGCCACCAGAAATTGTATTTTTCTTTCAATGTCTTAATGGCCTGCATGTCGTCGAAATCTACCGTGTTGACCGTGCCTCCGCTGGCACAAACAATGCAGGGTTGGCCATTGAGCGCGATCAGTTTGGCCTCCAGATCGGCAATGTCCATCGCTTCGCGGTTGCCGGGCAGTATATTGACCTTGATCAAACTGTTGCGGCCCAGACCCAGCATCGCCAGGTCTTTGTACACACAAGAATGCGGCTGAGCGGCCAGAATTTTCAGGTCTTTGAGGGCAAAGACGCCTTCTTCTGCGATGTTTACACCCAATTGTTCGCCGTACCATTGGCGGGCAACGGCCAGGCAAGTAAAATTGCTCATGGTGGCACCAGTGACAAAGCCACCAAAAAAGGATGCAGGTAAATCAAAAAGCTCCCGCAACAACTTCAATGCCTCAAATTCGACAACGGCCGATACATCTCCAGTCTGGGTGGCACTTTGGGCATTTTGATCGTACAGGCTGGTCAACCAATCACCGGCCAATGCAGCTGGGGTTGTACCACCCGTTACAAAACCCCAAAACCTGGGCCCAGTTGAAGCAACCATCAAGTGGGCAAAACGTTGCTGAAAAACCTCGAGGGCTTTCAGGGTGCCTTCTCCAGATGTGGCAAGCGAAGCATAGTCCAGTTGAGGTGGGGCAACAGCAGTGGGTGCTTCGTCCACATTTTGCAGATAGGCTTCCGCAACGTCTTTTACGGCTGCCAAAATTTGTGGGTAGGAGTAGAGCTCCTGATCGAGTTGTTGATTCATCGGGGTGATTTTTGATTCGTCATGTAAAATAGAATCAGCGTTTTTCGAGCACCATGGCGTCGATGCCTTTGCTTTTTAGGGTATTGACGAGTGATTTGGCCGAGCCAGCATTGGCAAATCGATCAACCAGTACCGTAGCGTAGGCTCCCCGATTGAATTTTTCAATCCGGGCATCGCCATAGCCCAGTTTTTTGACCTGTTTGAGTTGGGTTTGGGCGCTACTGGTGTTTTTGAACGAACCGGCAATCACCATGTACCTACCAGTCGAGGCGGTGGCGGTTGGCGCAGGTGCAACAGTTTTGGTTTCAACCGGACTGGGCGTGGGTTTAGGTTCTACTGGTGCGGGTTTAGCAGTTGATTTTTTAGTAACTGTATTCAGGGTAGGTTTTTCAATAGTTTCTGTATCTACCACGGCACCTGGTGAAGGCCGATAAAAACTCGAAGTGTCTTCAGCGGGATAGCCCGCAGTCTCGTCGGAATATTGAGTAGTGTCCGCGACAATTTTCTCGGTATTGGGCAAGTCATGTGGCTCGTGTGGCAGGTTTACATAACGGTAAACCAAATAAATCAGGGCAGCCATACAAAGCGCAACAATAGCTATGGTCAAGTAATCAAGTCTGGACATGGAGGTGTTTGTTTTTGTTTTCGAAAGAAAGATAAGTACAAAATAAGCAGAAAAGTTCCATTGTACTTAAGGCACATTGGGCATCGGGACGCTGATTCGCAAACCATCGTACCCCAATTCAACGCCATCGGGTAAGGTTTTATTGATTTCGGCGTGTTTGCCCATGCGGTGACTCATGTGGGTGAGGTAGCTGTGTTTCGGTTTTAGTTGCTCAATCAAGGCCAATGCACCCGTCAAATTCAGGTGAGAATAATGCTCGGTATGGTGCAGGGCATTGACTACGAGGGTGTGCAAGTTTTGCAATTTATGTATTTCTGTTTCTTCAATTGCCAAGACATCAGTGAGGTACGCAAAGTCTCCGATTCGAAAGCCCAGGATGGGTAGTTTGCCATGCATCACCTCAATAGGCACAAACGTCAAGCCTTTGATGTTGAAAACCGTATTTTTGTCAATGGAAATCAAACTGACCATTGGAGCACCAGGATAGCGTTTGTCCCCCTCGGTAAAAACATAGGCAAACCGCGTTTTTAGTTCTTTTTGAACTTTTTCACTGGCAAAAACGGGCATATCTCCACCTTGCTTAAAATTAAACGGGCGGACATCGTCCAAGCCAATGATGTGGTCGTTGTGCTCGTGCGTCATCACGATGGCATCCAGGTGTTGCGCGTTTGCCGCCAACATTTGCTGCCGGAAATCCGGGCCGCAATCAATTGCTACTGCCGTGTCAGCCCATTGCAATAGCGCTGCAGTGCGCAAGCGTTTGTCGCGCAAATCCATTGAATGGCATACTTGACAATCACAGCCTAGAACGGGTACTCCTTGCGAAGTACCTGTACCAGTGAGGGTTACAATCAGTTCGATGGTTCTTCTTCGTTTTCTTCGATGATGGAATTGTTGCGGATGGCTTTGAGCATTTTTCGCGATTTTTCGCTAAGGCTATCTTCGGTGTACTCAATAATCCCCAAAACCTCCAGCAAAACATTGATGCGCGACTCTGTGTCGAAAAATTTGTTTACCACCGCAATTTTGCGGTTTTCAACCATACAATAACCGGATTGGAAATTACCTTTTTCATAACGAATGGTATAATCCAGTTCAGCGAAAAGGGTTTCCAGTTTTTTCAAGAAATGCGTCGTGTATTTGACCATGTTGTGCTAAAAGTAACTAATTAGGGGCAATAAAAAATAAGTGTTTCATTTTGCCCCACTACTTTTGCTGCAAATTTAGGAACGTGTGGTAAATAAGTTCTTCATTTGAGGTGCTTATTTTTGGTTAAGATCTTAATTTACTTCTTATGCATACAAAACTTGTTTTGATTCTCGCGCTGATGTGGTTGGCGGTTGGCGTTCTCCCAGCACAAAACCCCTTCAAAGCCAGCGGAATTGTTGGGCTTAATTTGTCCCAAATCGATGGCGATTTGCTTACGGGGTTTGATCAGCCAGGTTTGCTTGCGGGTATGCATGTGAGTGCCATCTTGAGTGAGCGTTGGGAGTTGGGGGTAGAACTGTTGTACAACCAGCAAGGGAGTCGGCGCAATTTGTATTCCAATTCCTTGTCCATCTACGACAAGATTCGATTGAATGTGGTAGAGGCTCCAGTGATGATCCTGTTCAATGAATGGAAATTCCAACTGGGCGCTGGCTTGTCTTATGCCCGCATCATCAATGCAAAAGTCATCGATGTGAGTGGTGCCGACATCACCTTGCAAGAGGGCTTAGGCGACAATATGATCAATTTGCTGTTCAGTGGCACCTTTAATTTCAGCGAACGCTGGGGACTAAATGTGCGCTGGAGTCGTTCCTTCAACAACCTGCGCCTGGATAAAGCAAATGGCCTGTTGATCAGCAGAAGCATCGCGATTCGGGGGATATACTACTTTTGAAAAAAATTACAGATGAAACTTGCAGTTATTGACTTAGGCACGAATATTTTTCACTTGCGCATTGTCACGTTACAATCGGATGGATCTTTTGCAGAATTGTTTCGGGAAAGCCGTTTCATCAGATTGGCTGCCGAGGGAATTGGTATCATCGGTGCGGAGCCTTTCCGACGCGGACTGGATTGTTTGAAAGATTATGCCCAAATTCTCCAACAACACCAAGTGGAAAAGACCAGGGCTATAGGCACCGCTGCTTTGCGTACTGCCAGCAATGGTAGTGCATTTATCCAAACCGCATTAGAAGAAACGAGATTAGACATAACGCTCATTGATGGAGATCAAGAGGCGCATTACATTCACAAGGGGGTAGAGCTGGCTGTTCCCTTTGGTGCCGACAAAAAACTCATTATGGACATTGGTGGGGGCAGCGTGGAATTTATCATCGCCGATCTGGATAAAGTCTATTGGGCACAAAGTTTTCCGGTAGGCATGGCGGTGATGTACCACAATTTTCACAAGATAGATCCAATCAGCGCTGCTGAAATCGAAGCGTTACACGCCTTTCTTGCCAAACAGTTGTCGCCTTTGCAAGAGGCACTGCAAGCACACCAAATTTCAGAATTGGTGGGTACCAGAGGGACTTTTGATGTATTGACGGCGCAATTCAGTTCAAGCAAAATCGGCAATCACTGCTCCATCTTGCCCATTGAGCCTTTGCCCACTTTTTTCGACCGGGTTATTCATTCCGATCTTGCCCAAAGACAGCTGATGCCAGAGATCCCCAATGATCGGGTGGATATGATCGTAGTTGGGATGCTGTTGATTCAGTTTGTTCTAAAAATGACCAGCGCTCCCCGTATTCTGGTAGCTGATTTTGATTTAAAAGAGGGGGTACTGGCTGAAATGGTGCAAACTGCCTGAAAAACAAAGAACAAAGAACACCTGGCCGCGCGGATGACTGCATTTTTTTTTCGCCTAGCGAGAATTTGCTAAATTAATTTCCATATTAGCGTAAATTCGCTGATCTCAAAATACACTTCAATCCACCAGGCATGTCCGAAATGCAGTACCCACATTTGCTCCAACCACTTGATCTTGGATTCACGACACTGAAAAACCGGGTCTTGATGGGATCCATGCATACCGGGCTTGAAGAAGAAAAAAATGGTTATGAGCGGATGGCCGCCTACTATGCCGAACGTGCAAGAGGGCAAGTTGGACTGATCGTTACGGGTGGCATTGCCCCCAACCGTTCGGGCTGGGTGGCCCCTTTTGCCGCCAAGATGTCAACACACGCCGAATCCCGCAAGCACAAAATCATCACCGAGGCAGTGCATGCTGAGGGTGGAAAAATCGCCATGCAAATTCTGCATTCCGGCCGATACGGCTATCATCCCATTCTGGTTGCGCCTTCTGCACTCAAATCGCCAATCACCCCCTTCAAACCCTGGGCATTGTCTACCGGAGGAGTAAGGCGTACCATTAATGATTATGCGCGCTGTGCCGCCTTGGCCAGAGAAGCAGGATACGATGGGGTAGAAATTATGGGTTCTGAAGGCTACTTGATCAACCAATTCATCGTCAGCAAGACCAATCGGCGTACCGATGAATGGGGAGGATCTTACGAAAACCGCATTCGTTTCCCCATCGAGATCGTTCGCAAAGTCCGGGAAGCCGTAGGCCCTGACTTTATCATCATTTACCGCTTGTCGATGCTGGATTTGGTGCCTGATGGCAGTACCTGGGAAGAAGTAGAAATGCTGGCGCATGAGATTGAAAAAGCGGGCGCCACCATCATCAATACCGGGATAGGTTGGCACGAAGCCCGAGTCCCAACCATTGCTACGATGGTACCTCGTGCTGGTTTTTCCTGGGTTACCCAACGCTTGATGGGCAAAGTTGGCATTCCACTGATCACCACCAACCGCATCAACAATCCAGAGGTAGCCGAACGCGTACTGGCCGAAGGGCATGCAGACATGGTTTCGATGGCGAGGCCATTTCTGGCAGATCCTGAGTTTGTACTCAAGGCAAAAGAAAACCGTGCTCACGAAATCAACACTTGTATTGCCTGCAATCAGGCATGTTTGGATCATACTTTCCAACGCAAGGTGGCCAGTTGCCTGGTCAATCCACGCGCGTGTCATGAAACGGAGCTGAACTATTTGCCTGCGTCAGTCAAGAAAAAAGTTGCGGTGGTTGGCGCTGGCCCTGCTGGCCTGGCTTTTGCAACGGTGGCAGCGCAACGCGGGCATGAAGTACACCTATATGACGGAGAGAAAGAGATTGGAGGCCAATTCAATATGGCCAAGCAAATTCCCGGCAAAGAGGAATTTCACGAGACCCTGCGTTATTTTGCTGGGCAACTCCATAAATATGGTGTACACCTTCATTTGGGTCAATGGATCGACGCTGACCTACTTTTGTCTGAAGGCTTCGATGAGGTAGCCCTGGCTACAGGCGTATTCCCACGGCCCCTTGCACTGCCCGGAATTGATCACCCCAAAGTAATGGGATACATCGATGTATTGAAATACCATCAGCCAGTTGGGCAAAAAGTAGCCATCATCGGTGCCGGAGGTATTGGATTCGATGTAGCTGAATTTCTTTCTCAGGAATCTACTCCAACCAGCTTAAATGTTGCCGCCTTCATGGACGAATGGGGGGTAGACATGCACTACGAAACCAAAGGAGGATTGAAAAATCCTGAACCTGATAAAGCAGACCGAACCATCTACCTTTTGCAACGTAGCAAAGGCAAACTGGGCGAACGTTTGGGGAAAACAACCGGTTGGATCCATCGATCCAGCCTTAAAAACCGCAAGGTACAGATGATTGGTTCCGTACAATACCACCGAATTGACGACCAGGGATTGCACATCAGTATCAACGATGTACCTCAAGTATTGGAGGTTGATCAGGTGATTGTATGTGCAGGGCAAGAGCCAATGCGAGATTTGTTTGAGCCATTACAAAGTAAAGGCATCAACGTGTACTTGATCGGGGGTGCTGACGAGGCTCGGGAATTGGATGCCAAGCGGGCCATCGACCAAGCTTCACGCATGGCAGCCAAGATATAATAATCTTCTGCTTGCAAAACTCAGCAGCATTGCATACTTTTACGCCAGGTTTATTTTAAGTGTTTGTGAGTTCCTCTCCCTTCAGGTTTGCTCAACTGGTTCCGTTTAAAAGTTTTTGCAAAGACTATCCCCCTAGGCTATTGCCAAAGTTGTGTTTTTAATTATAATTCCCATGAAAGTAAAAACCATTATTTCCGACAATCAACCTATCTTGATTGAAGGACTAAGGCAAGTGCTATGCACTATTCCTGAGTACGATTTTCAGTTTGTTGGATGTAGCCTTGATTCCAATTGGCCTGATTTGATCAGCCATCATCAACCTGATTTGATCATTACCGAGTTGAAAACTCCTGATGCAGATGGGATTCAAGTCATCCGACAATTGCGCAAGTTAAATCCTGGCATCCGGATTTGTGTCTTTACGCGCTTTGAACAACCTTCATTGCCACCTCAAGTAAGTAAAGCTGGAGCTCATGGATTGTTGCTTAAAACGACAACGCTTGATGGCGTAAAAACTGGAATCGGTAGCATCTTATCGGATCAGATTTATTTTACTTTTCCAACTGAAAATGCCCGTGCCCTCTCGGATGAAACGTCCAATACCGGTGAACCCCTTTTAACCAAACGGGAAGTTCAAATCTTGCAGCTTATATCCAAAGCCATGAGCAATAAGCAAATTGCCAGTCAGCTTTTTATCAGCTATCAGACGGTAAGCGTGCACCGCAAAAACATCATGCGCAAGTTAGGGGTGAGCAATACTGCCGGTTTAGTTCGCGCTGCGTATGATCATTGCCTGGTTTGATGAATACAACTTCCTGAAAGCCAGTAACTTAATTTTTGGATTTATAAATTTTTAAAATTACCAGCTTTTGGGTATTTGTAGAGACGACCTTAGTCGTATTTTTGCATTGTTTAAAAACGTTAGCGTATCATTTAGGAGCGCAGCGAAAAATTTGTCCCATGAACAAGAATCGTAATCATTGCTATTTCACTATGGCTTCAACTCAGTTTTCTGTCCACAGTTACTCAACTACTCTTTATTTCTCAACTACTATCTCGGATATAAATTTTCTAATCTCGTGATCGGGATTAGAAATACCTATATACAGTCTTTTTTGTATATCAGACTATTTTGAAAATATTTTATTCATTTAGTTTTGATATTTAAATTGGCTACTTAATTTCGCATGAAATTGTATGTGTTTAGACGACCTGTGTTTTGGACAATTTTGTGCTTTTCGACCTTTGGCTAATTCTAATTCACTTTATTTTTTAACCCAACATTGTTTTCCAAATTGTAATCTTATGGGAAAAATGACCTTTACTAGCTGGATGACCAAAACCGCAAGCGTTTGCTTGCTGGCTTTGGCTACTTTGCTTTTTGGTTCTAATGTGACTGCACAGTCAACCAATTGTGGTTGTTACAACGTGACTGTTACTTTGGATGCCAAATGCCAATTCAAACTTGGCCGTAACCTCGTATCTGAAGGCGCTTGCGCCGGTGCATACGTACGCGTTATGGACAACAACCAAACCAACGGCGACACCATCGATTGTGCCGGTGTTTGGACTTATGGCTTGTTTACAAGCAACTCTCCCAGTGCAACCGTAATTTGCTGGGGTAAAGTAACCGCTGAAGACAAAACTGCACCTGCGCTGGTTTGTGCTCCTCGTGACTTTACTTTGGATTGCTACGATGTGAACTACGTGTTGAACAATCGTTTGACGATTGGTAACGTAGGTGCAACCAGCTCTCCACGTCCTGCTGCAACTGGTAGCCAGACCATCAACAACGCTGAAGGTGTTGCTGGAACTGGTGACAATTGCCAATTGGGCTTGATCCCTCCAGGCCTGGCTTCTGACAACATCAAAAACCTGGGCTATGCTTACTTCAAAGACAACTGCTTCAACTGTGGTTGCCGCGTAACCTTGAAGTGGAGCGACAAAGTAGTTTTCTACTCTTGTGAAGACCTGAAGCGCAATGGCGGCATCTATGCTACCATCTCTCGCGAGTGGGTAGCTACTGATTGCAACGGCATGCGTTCTGATTACACACAGAAAATCAACTTCACTCGTCCTGATGTTGATGATTTTGTATTCAATGGTCCTGGCGAAGGCAAGTACGATCGCGTAGTGACTTACAACTCTTGTACTCCTGACAAGAGCCTGATCAAGAAGGAAGATGTAACTCCATACGAGTGTAGCTACTTCAACACTTCTTCGAACCCACGTTGTTTGTACATCGACCAGGTTGAGTGCAACTACTCTGTATCCATCAAGGACACTGAGTTCCCAATCTGTGGTGGCAAAGGTGTGAAAATCGATCGCGAACTGTATGTATTTGATTGGTGTGCTGGTGGTATCGTTGATACGTTCCACATCCTGAT